>NZ_JBRUDG010000013.1:0-51028 GCF_053203725.1 Streptococcus porcorum
CATATGAACCCTTTCTAATGTGAGTTTCGTCGCTTTTCATTATAGGTCATATGGGACCTTTTTCTATATTCAAAAAGGCTCCATAATTTCCACGGTGTTCTTACCCACTACAGAAATTATAGAGCCTATAAAAATCAGCCTTTAAGCTGATTTTTTCTTTTGTTTTAAAAGGTTTAGCCCGAAAGGAACTAAGTTTTCCTCATGACGCTTAATACGCCCAAGGTTATCTTTATGACGAATAAGAATAAGACTGGCTAAGAGTGTCACAATAATGGTGAAAATCATATCATACTGAGGGAGAATAAAGCCAATCAAAGGAAATAGCCAAACACCAATCAAAGCAAAAATAGCCACAACTAGACTGGATAGGGAGATCATACTAAAAAGATAGAGTGTGAGCACAAAAATCACCAAAAGATAGAGCAAAAATAACGGTGCAAAGCCTAGTAAGACACCAGCACTCGTCGCAACAGCTTTTCCACCTTTAAAGTGAGCAAATAAAGGAAAGATATGCCCAATGACAGCAAAAAAACCAATTAAAATAGGTGAAATCGCATCAACATGGAACATCATCGGTAACGTTGTTGCCAATGTCCCTTTTAAGATATCGACTAAAAGAGTAATGGTTCCAGCTTTTGGCCCTAAAATACGAAAGGTATTGGTTGTGCCCGTGTTTCCACTCCCATGTTCTCTTAAATTTTTGCCATAAATATAGTGTCCAATCCATAAGCCAGTTGGAATAGAGCCTAGCAAATAGGCAATGATAATAAACAAAACAATTTTCATAGTGCCATTATATCATATTTCCTGGAACAAGAAAAATACTCATTTTCAAAATTTCTTTTGCAAATTTAAAGAAAAACTTGTAAGATAAATAGGATGAATTTTATTCGGAGGTCAGAATTTGACTAAAACAGAAATTACGATAAATAACTACAATGATGATGCTATTCAGGTTTTAGAAGGTTTGGATGCCGTCAGAAAACGTCCAGGAATGTACATTGGTTCAACTGATGGAGCGGGATTGCATCATTTGGTATGGGAAATTGTTGATAATGCGGTAGATGAGGCTTTGTCAGGATTTGGAACCCAGATTGATGTGACGATTAACAAGGATGGAAGTTTATCTGTCTCAGACCAAGGTCGCGGTATGCCTGTTGGGATGCATGCTACAGGAAAGCCGACTGTAGAAGTGATCTTTACTGTTCTTCATGCTGGGGGAAAATTTGGTCAAGGTGGTTATAAGACATCTGGAGGGCTACATGGAGTTGGCTCTTCTGTTGTGAATGCCTTATCCACTTGGCTAGAAGTTGAAATTACACGTGATGGAGCAGTATATCGTCAACGATTTGAAGATGGGGGTAAGGCCGTCACAGGACTAGAAAAAATTGGAACCGCTCCTAAGACTAAAAGTGGTACTAAGGTGATCTTCATGCCTGATGCTCACATTTTTTCAACGACAGATTTTAAATTTAATACCATTTCAGAACGTCTAAATGAATCGGCTTTTCTTCTGAAAAATGTGACGCTAACCTTAACAGATGAACGAAGTGATGAGTATGTTTCCTTCCATTATGAAAATGGCGTCCAAGATTTTGTAGCCTACCTTAATGAAGATAAGGAGACCTTGACCCCTGTTATCTACTTTGAGGGGACTGACCAAGAGTTTCAAATTGAGGTAGCCCTTCAATACAACGATGGTTTTTCTGACAATATTCTTTCCTTTGTTAATAATGTCCGAACAAAAGGTGGGGGAACACACGAAACGGGTTTAAAAACGGCTATTACAAAGGCTATGAATGATTATGCTAGAAAAACAGGTCTGCTCAAGGAAAAAGACAAGAATTTAGAGGGATCGGACTATCGTGAGGGCCTATCAGCTGTTCTTTCTATTTTGGTTCCAGAGGCCTTCTTGCAATTTGAAGGTCAAACCAAGGATAAACTAGGCACTCCCATTGCACGTCAAATTGTAGATAGTTTGGTATCGGAACAGTTGACTTATTTTCTTTTGGAAAATGGCGAATTAGCTTCTAACCTTATTCGTAAAGCCATTAAAGCGCGTGATGCTAGAGAAGCTGCACGAAAAGCACGTGACGAGTCACGATCAGGCAAGAAAAGTAAAAAAGATAAAGGGATTTTATCTGGGAAATTGACCCCAGCACAATCTAAAAATCCTAAGAAAAATGAACTGTATCTTGTTGAGGGAGATTCCGCGGGTGGTTCTGCCAAACAAGGTCGTGACCGTAAATTCCAAGCTATCCTCCCCTTACGAGGTAAAGTCATCAATACTGAAAAATCAAAGATGACAGATATCCTTAAAAACGAAGAAATCAATACCATGATTTACACCATTGGTGCAGGAGTGGGGACTGACTTTACGATTGAAGACGTCAACTATGATAAGATTATCATCATGACCGATGCCGATACGGATGGTGCCCACATTCAGACCCTCTTGCTGACCTTTTTCTATCGCTATATGCGCCCATTAGTAGAGGCTGGTAAGGTGTATATCGCTCTTCCTCCTCTTTACAAGATGTCTAAAGGAAAAGGAAAGTCAGAAAAAGTGGCTTATGCTTGGTCAGATGGTGAATTGGAAGATTTACGAAAATCATTTGGACAAGGGGCTATTCTCCAACGTTACAAAGGTCTTGGTGAAATGAACGCCGATCAGCTTTGGGAAACAACTATGGATCCTGAAACACGTACCCTTATCCGAGTAACCATTGAAGATTTGGCGCGTGCTGAACGCCGTGTATCCGTCCTCATGGGTGATAAGGTTGAGCCACGACGTAAGTGGATTGAGGATAATGTGAAGTTTACTTTGGAGGAAGCGACAGCTTTTACCAAATAATCTCAAGAAAGTTGAAGTGCAGCATGGTTTTAGAAAATAAATTGGAGATAAGAGATTCTCTAGAGCTGGCAAAAATGGAAGAAAAAGCCAGTAAAGAGAAAGCTAAACGGCTTTTTGAGGGAAAATTGTTAGCTGGTAAACAAGCTGGTACTTTTGAAACCCTTGCTTTTATTCACCGTTTTCTGTTTGAAGATATCCATGATTTTGTAGGAAAGGTAAGAGATGTCAACATCGCAAAAGGTGGCTTTCGTTTCGCTCCTCTCATGTATCTTCACATGTCCTTAGAAACAATTGAAAAATGCCTCAGCGGACATTTAAAGAAATCATAGAAAAATATGTAGAGATGAACATCGCACACCCCTTCCATGAGGGAAATGGTCGTAGCATGATGAATTGTAAATTTAGTACAGACAAATTATGTGAGGTGTTTTATGCCACTAAGAGTAAAATTAACTGACCGTTTTCAAAAACAGTTGATGGAATGGACTCGAAAGCGCAAGCCATTTAAAAACAAACAGGAATTGGAAGAGAAATTTGACCAGGCGCTGGAATCTTGGAAATCATCCAAGACAAGAGAGCGGGCAGAGGTCTTGCTGTCAGACCAAGGGAAATTGGAACATTTTCTGCAAGATATCGAGAAGAAGTTGGCTAAACTCCCCTTTGGTGGGGACAAGTTTTCAGCTATTCCAGGTATGATTTCCATGATTCGAAGTTATGTGAGGCGAGATTATACTGCTCTTCCTAAAGGGGCAATTTTGGCAGCCATTGGTGCTTTGATTTATTTCTTTAGTCCACTCGATGCTCTTCCAGATTTCCTATTCGGTCCAGGTTTGTTGGATGATGCCTTTGTCCTTAATGCCTGTTTGAAATTAATCAAAACTGATGTCGATGACTTTAGAAGCTGGCAAGAAAGTCAGACCAAGGAGTTGGATAATTAGCCTAGGTCCAATGTCTAAGGTTTATGTCAACATCTCAACGCAGTGGTTGATTGGTAGATTTGTTCGTGTTTCACATTCCGAATCTAACCTAATCAACTGTGTGGGGGTTGGAAGCCGAAGTCTTCCAACTTAGTAATGGAACTTCGTAGAAGATTGCTTCCATCTCCATTATCAAAAAAGTAAAAAAGAAAGTTAAACTTTCCAACAAGAAACAAAGAAAGGAATGTTCAGTTAGTCTGTCTAACTGAACACGGGACTAAATTCCTAGTGAAAAAGATAAATCTCCCTAAATGTCTCTCATCGTCGGTCGATTTCCTATTTTCCTACGGAATTTTTCGGCACGCCGAATCGTCCCTTTGTATCTTAATTTATGTCTAACATTCAAA
Organism: Streptococcus porcorum; assembly: GCF_053203725.1. NCBI lineage: Bacteria > Bacillati > Bacillota > Bacilli > Lactobacillales > Streptococcaceae > Streptococcus > Streptococcus porcorum. The sequence goes on from NZ_JBRUDG010000013.1 coordinate 4,179, forward strand.
ACATGTCCCTTGAGGACATCATGGGAGAGCGTTTTGGTCGCTACTCCAAATACATTATTCAGGAGCGGGCTTTGCCGGACATTCGTGACGGTCTAAAGCCCGTGCAACGTCGGATTCTTTATTCTATGAATAAAGACGGTAATACTTTTGACAAGGGCTACCGTAAGTCTGCCAAGTCAGTTGGAAATATCATGGGGAATTTCCACCCGCACGGTGATTACTCTATTTATGATGCCATGGTCCGTATGAGTCAAGACTGGAAAAACCGCGAGATTTTGGTGGAGATGCACGGAAACAACGGTTCTATGGATGGTGATCCGCCTGCGGCTATGCGTTACACCGAGGCTCGTCTCTCGGAAATGGCTGGCTATCTGCTTGCTGATATTGAGAAAAAGACAGTGCCATTTGCCTGGAACTTTGATGATACGGAAAAAGAGCCCACTGTGCTACCTGCTGCCTTCCCTAATCTTTTGGTTAATGGAGCGACAGGAATTTCAGCAGGGTATGCGACGGACATCCCGCCACATAATCTAGCAGAGGTCATCGATGCTGTTATTTATATGATTGACCACCCGTCAGCTAAATTAGAAAAATTGATGGAATTTTTACCTGGACCAGATTTTCCGACAGGAGCTATTGTCCAAGGGGCTGACGAAATCAAAAAAGCCTATGAAACAGGCAAGGGTCGTGTTGTTGTTCGTAGTCGTTGTGACATTGAACCTTTAAAAGCAGGGAAAAAACAAATCGTCATTACCGAGATTCCTTACGAGGTTAACAAAGCTAATCTTGTTAAGAAAATCGATGATATTCGTCTGAATAATAAGGTCCCAGGAATTGCAGAAGTGCGTGATGAGTCAGACCGTACAGGGTTGCGCATTGCCATTGAACTGAAAAAAGACAGTGATGAGCAAATCATTCTCAACTACCTCTATAAATACACTGACCTGCAAATCAATTACAACTTTAACATGGTGGCGATTGACAATTTCACACCGCGTCAGGTTGGCTTGCAGAAGATTTTATCTAGCTATATCGCTCACCGCCGTGATATTATCATTGCTCGTTCTAAGTTTGATAAGGAAAAAGCAGAGAAACGCCTCCACATCGTAGAAGGGCTGATTCGTGTCTTATCTATTTTGGATGACGTTATTGCATTGATTAGGGCTTCTGAAAATAAGGCTGACGCAAAAGAAAATTTGAAAGTTAGCTACGCTTTTACAGAGGAGCAAGCAGAAGCCATTGTCACTCTTCAACTTTATCGTTTGACCAATACAGATATTGTCACTTTAGAGGAAGAAGAAGAAAAACTTCGCCAACAAATCATGACACTCTCAGCTATTATCGCAGACGAAAAGACGCTGTTTAATGTCATGAAAAAAGAATTACGAGAGGTGAAAAAGAAATTTGGAAACCCTCGTCGGACAGAGCTACAAAAAAAAGCTCAACAGATTCAGATTGACACAGCTAGCCTTATATCAGAAGAAGAAACCTATGTTAGTGTGACAAAAGCTGGTTATATTAAACGGACAAGCCCACGCTCTTACTCTGCTTCAAATATGGAGGAGGTAGGTAAACGTGATGATGATGATCTAATTTTTGTAACAAGTGCCAAGACGACTCAACACTTGCTTATTTTTACAAATTTAGGAAATCTCATTTATCGCCCTGTTCATGAGTTAGCGGATATCAAATGGAAAGATATTGGAGAGCATCTCTCACAAAGTATCACCAATTTTGCTACTGATGAAGAAGTGCTATATGCAGAAGTGTTGGATCAATTTGATGAGACAACCTATTTTGCTGTTACAAAACAGGGGCAAATTAAACGTTTTGAGCGTAAGGAATTGAGCCCTTGGCGAACCTACAAATCAAAATCTGTGAAATTTGCCAAATTAAAAGATACATCTGATTTTGTATTAACGGTGGCTCCAATTATGTTAGAAAATGTCATCTTGGTTACTGAAAATGGCTACGCTCTACATTTTCCGATCGAAGAAGTTCCAGTTGTAGGACCAAAGGCTGCAGGAGTTAAGGCAGTGAATCTCAAAGAAGGTGATTCTGTCGCTAGCGCCTTCATTGTAAATACCGAGACAATGTATGTTTTAACCCAGCGGGGAAGTTTGAAGAAAATGGCAGTTGATCAGATTCCACTGGGTAGCCGTGCTAAACGCGGGCTTCTTGTGTTACGCGAGTTGAAGACGAAACCACACCGTGTCTTTTCAGCTGGGGCTGTTAAAAATCATCGTGATGACTTAAATCTTTTTACCTTGGACCAGCAAGACATGAATGAATGTTTACAAATCACCTCAAAAACTGGTCGGGTGATTGATGTTAATTTAGCAGATTTAAGCTTATCAGAAAGAACCAGCAACGGCTCTTTTGTATCTGATGATATTAGTGATCAAGAAGTTTATACAGCAAAACTTATTTGATAGCATTTCGGCATTGGCAAATAAAAATCAGACAGGGTAACTGATCTGGTTTTTATTTTGTGTAAAATTTTCAGAATTTTATGAATAGTTCTTGAAAAATATTGAAAAAGGTGTAAAATAGAACAAGAAGAATTGAGAGCAAGGAGAAAAAATATGACAGTTGAATTAGATTGGGAAAACCTAGGTTTTGAGTACAAAAAATTACCATTTCGCTATATTTCTTATTATAAAGATGGTCAATGGGATGACGGAAAACTGACAGAAGATCCCACCCTTCATTTATCGGAAAGCTCACCTGCGCTACACTATGGTCAGCAAGCTTTTGAGGGATTGAAAGCTTATCGTACAAAAGATGGAAGCATTCAACTTTTCCGTCCTGATAAAAATGCAGAGCGTTTACAAAAAACAGCGGACCGCTTGTTAATGCCACAAGTGCCAACAGATAAATTTATTGAAGCTGCCAAAGCTGTCGTAAAAGCGAATGCTGACTACGTTCCTCCATATGGAACAGGTGGTACCCTATACCTTCGTCCTCTTCTTATAGGGGTTGGAGATATTATAGGGGTTAAACCTGCTGAGGAATATATTTTTACGATTTTTGCGATGCCAGTAGGAAACTACTTCAAAGGAGGCCTTGCTCCTACTAACTTTATTGTCTCAGAGGAGTTTGATCGCGCTGCTCCACACGGTACAGGTGCAGCAAAAGTTGGTGGAAACTATGCCGCAAGTTTATTACCAGGTAAAAAAGCAAAGACCTCAGGTTTCTCAGATGTTATTTATTTAGATCCTGCAACACATACAAAAATTGAAGAAGTAGGCTCTGCTAATTTCTTTGGTATTACTAAAGATAATCAATTTGTCACTCCACTTAGCCCATCTATCTTACCTTCTATCACGAAATATTCCTTGTTGCAGTTAGCAGAGGAGCGTTTAGGGTTAACAGCAGTAGAAGGTGATGTTAAAATTGATGAATTAGATCGCTTTATTGAAGCAGGAGCTTGTGGAACTGCTGCGGTGATCTCGCCAATTGGGGGTATCCAATATCGAGATCAACTTCATGTGTTTTATAGTGAAACTGAGGTTGGACCAGTTACTCGTCGCTTATATGATGAGTTAACAGGGATTCAATTTGGAGATATCGAAGCACCTGAAGGTTGGATAGTGAAAGTAGATTAAGGAAATCATCATAAAAAAGCTTGCTCTTGCAAGTTTTTTTTTGTAAAATTTTAAAAGAGAGGTGAATTATGCGTAAAAAAGATAAAAAAATTGAAATTCAAATTGCAGATAGCCAAGTAAACGTGAACGGACAAACATTGGAAGGCTATATTTTGACAGCTGGTAAAAGAGAAATCGGTCAAATTGCAGAAGTGGATGGTCAATTTGCTATTTTAAAAAATGGTGCTGTTGAAGTTTTGTATAAAAAATTCGATCAAGCCGTTGAGAAAATTATTGAAAACTTCAATTTAAATCATTAAAAGTGTTGACAAAGAAACTATTAGCTGATATAATAGTTTTTGTTGTTACGGAAAGATAGCGAAGAGGCTAAACGCGGCGGACTGTAAATCCGCTCCTTCGGGTTCGGGGGTTCGAATCCCTCTCTTTCCATTATATTGGGGTATAGCCAAGCGGTAAGGCAAGGGACTTTGACTCCCTCATGCGTTGGTTCGAATCCAGCTACCCCAGTCAAAGAGGTATTAGTTTTTACTAACACCGTCAATGATAATCTTGTCCTTGCGGGTTACCTTGAGAAAATATATTGTTGTAAAAACTAACCGAATGGTTAGTTTTTATTGGAGGATTTTTTAGAATGAATGAATTTGAAGATTTGCTAAATAGTGTTAGCGAAGTAAACCCAGGTGACGTTGTCACTGCGGAAGTTTTGACTGTTGATAACGACCAAGCTAACGTTATCATCGAGGGTACTGGTGTTGAGGGTGTTCTTACTCTTCGTGAGTTGACAAATGACCGTAACGCTGATATCAACGATTTTGTTAAAGCTGGCGAAACACTTGAAGTGCTTGTTCTTCGTCAAGTAGTAGGTAAAGATACTGATACAGTAACTTTCCTTGTATCTAAAAAACGCTTGGAAGCTCGTAAAGCATGGGATAAACTTGTTGGTCGTGAAGGTGAAGTCGTTACTGTTAAAGGAACTCGTGCCGTTAAAGGTGGTCTTGCAGTTGAATTTGAAGGACTTCGTGGATTCATTCCAGCTTCAATGATCGATACACGTTTTGTACGTAACACTGAAAAATTTGTTGGTCAAGAGTTTGATGCTAAAATCAAAGAGGTTGATGCAGCAGAAAATCGTTTCATCCTTTCACGTCGTGAAGTTGTTGAAGCTGCAGCTGCAGAAGCTCGTCAAGAAGTCTTCTCTAAACTTGCAGTAGGTGAAGTTGTCACTGGTACTGTTGCTCGTTTGACTAGCTTTGGTGCCTTCATCGATCTTGGTGGTGTTGATGGACTTGTTCACGTTACTGAGTTATCACATGAGCGTAACGCTTCACCAAAATCAGTTGTTACTGTTGGTGAAGAAGTTGAAGTTAAAGTTCTTGCTATCGATGAAGAAGAAGGACGTGTATCACTTTCACTTAAAGCAACTACACCTGGACCATGGGATGGTGTTGAACAAAAACTTGCAGCAGGTGATGTTATTGAAGGTAAAGTGAAACGCTTAACTGATTTCGGTGCATTTGTTGAAGTTTTACCTGGAATTGATGGACTTGTTCACATTTCACAAATTTCACACAAACGTGTTGATAATCCAAAAGATGTTCTTTCAGTTGGTCAAGATGTTAACGTTAAAGTTCTTGAAGTTAACGCAGCTGATGAACGTGTATCACTTTCTATCAAAGCACTTGAAGAACGTCCAGCACAAGAAGAAAATAAAGAAGAAAAACGTCAGTCTCGTCCACGTCGTCCAAAACGTCAAGAAAAACGTGATTATGAACTTCCAGAAACTCAAACTGGATTCTCAATGGCTGATTTGTTTGGTGATATTGAGTTATAATATCAAAAAAGCTTGCTTTCGCAAGCTTTTATTATCCACCTTTAGTGTAATGGATATCACATAAGATTCCGGTTCTTAGGATGGGGGTTCGATTCCCTCAAGGTGGACTAAAATACACTAAAAACCCTTGGTTTACAAGGGTTTTTGTTATGTCTGCCCCAAATTTTTCGAAAAGCTTTCTGATTTTATCAAAATTTTGGGATTGTTTTTCTTCGAAAAGGTGAGCTATAGAGTAGATTAAAACCCTTGAATAACAAGGGTCTTAAAATTGGTTATTGGAGCATCTTAGTTCACTAAACCTAGTTGACTTTTGTTGGTTAAACTATTATTTTTAAAATCTAGCTGAATATTAGCATTAGTGTTATTTGATTTAATGCCACTTGACCAAATAGCAGAGATTTCTTCGCCGTCAGAAGAGACAGCTTGCGACATAACATCTGGTTCCCCCAGTTTTTCAATAGCTTCTTGGAAACTCATACCGTTTTTAATTTTATCATACTCCGTTAATCCCACCTTATTTTCACGGATGAAGCGAAAATTAGAAATTGATTTAGCAATCGTGCTATCGGCATAGAGTTGAGTGACGATAATTGTTTCGTCTTTACGCCAAGTATAGACATCTAGAGTCACATCTCCCCCTTGTTGTGTGGTATGTTCATCTGGTTGACCAAATAGCGCTTCTAACTCTTTTAAGCTAGTTCCACCTTTCCCATCGTTATCAATAACACCTAATTTAACTTTATTAAAATTTAATCTTAACGCCTCATTTTTAGGTTTAATTTGAGAAGCAGTGGTTGTAGTGTCACTTGATGATGTTTTGTTTGACGTCATCATGCTACAAGCATTTAAAAATAGAAGTAGTGACAATAAACTGACGGTTATCGCAATTTTTTTTCTAAACATATTATTCTCCTTCATTACTATTTTAACATATTCTAAGAAATTGAGGGCGATAATAATCCTTTGAAAATGATTCCTCCTATAAATCGGCTGCTTTATTTGACATCGTAGAATTGTTAATGTATTATAAAAATAGTACAAATAGCAAAAGAAAGGAGACGGTTATGGTCTGGAAATTTGATGAAAAATCTCCTATTTATCTCCAAATTGCAGATAGGATAAAATTACAAATCATTAGTCAGGAGTTAGTAGCAGGTGATCAACTCCCTACAGTTCGAGAACTAGCTGAACTTGCCGGTGTCAATCCTAATACTATGCAAAGAGCTTTTGCTCATTTGGAGCAGGATGGAATGGTTTTTTCTAATAGAACGGCTGGACGATATGTTACTGAAAACCAAGATTTAATTGCCAGAGAACGTCATCGTGTTGCAGAAGCAGAACTTGATGCGTTTGTATCTAAAATGGGTAAAATTGGATTTTCGAAACATGAAATAATTACCGAATTGGAAAGTTACCTAAAAGGAGAAAGAGAATGACTAGAGGAAAGGATATACTACAATTAAATGGCTTGGAAAAAAGTTACGGTAGTAAGTTAGTCTTAAAAAATATTAATTTTACAATCGAAGCAGGAAAGATTGTAGGTTTATTAGGTCCAAACGGAAGTGGGAAAACAACCATCATTAAAGCAATTAACGGACTACTTCAACTCGATAAAGGTATGATTTTAGTTGATGAGAAATCACCTTCTAAAGAGACTAAAGCGATTGTCTCTTATTTGCCAGATGTGAGCTATCTAAATGATACCATGCGTATCGCAGATGTTTTGTCTTTATTTCAAGATTTTTATCAGGATTTTGATCGGGATAAAGCAGAGCGATTGTTGAGTGATCTTGGTCTGAATGATAGTGACAGGTTGAAACATTTATCGAAAGGGAACAAGGAGAAAGTGCAGTTGGTTTTAGTAATGAGTCGTAAAGCCAAACTATATATCCTCGATGAACCTATTGGTGGGGTAGATCCTGCGGCACGAGATTATATTTTAAAAACAATTATTACAAATTATTCAGAGGATGCATCTGTTTTGATTTCTACTCATCTGATTTCAGAAGTGGAGTCTATTTTAGATGATGTTATTTTCATAAAAGATGGTGAAGTCCTTCTTCAAGGTGATGCTGATGATTTACGCACAAAATATGAGCAATCAATAGATAGCTTATTTCGTGAACAGTTTAGAGCGCAAGGAGGAGAATGATGTTTGGAAAGTTAGTTAAGTATGAATTAAAATCTATAGGTAAATGGTACTTTATTCTTTATTTATTGACAGTACTGGTTTCTATTATTTTGGGGATGATGGTAACCACAGTAGATCGTCAAAACAATTATGAAATTGGCCAAAGTACACTTTCAGCTTTGTTAGTTTTAATTTTTGTGGCTTTATTGGTCGGTCTTTCCATTGGGACAATATTTTTAGTTATTAATCGCTTTTATAAAAATATTTTTGGACGTGAAGGTTATTTAACGATGACTCTTCCTGTGACAGAGCATCAAATTCTTTTATCCAAACTATTGAGTTCATTTATTTGTGTGCTTATGAATGGGCTTGTGCTGGGCTTGAGTTTTTTTCTCGTAGCTTTACCAAGTCTAGTGAAGAATGGTGATCAAATTTTAGCTGCTTTTCCAGAAATATCTACAATATTTCGTCATTGGGAGCTTTATATGGGTATAGTATATCTTTTCTTGTCGATTTTGGCCTCCATCCTTGTGATTTATTTGTCCATTGTTGTTGGTCAAACATTTCATGATAGGAGGATACTTGCCTCCTTTGTCAGTTATTTTTTGATCAATATCTTAATGGGGATAGTGTGGAACTTTATTTCAGATCTTTTTATGTCATGGAACCAATTTGATCTTTCATACCTTATATTTGGTAGCATCTATCAGTTAGTGATTTCGACAATATTCTATTTTATCATGGTTTATTTAATGAAAGAACATTTGAATTTGCAGTAACCTAGTTTTGATAACAATATTAAAGAGGCTGTTATGCCTCTTTTGTATTATTTTAAAAATTGTTGAATCCATTTCCCACCATAAATCCATAAGTAAGAGTAACTCAGAATGGAGAGTGGTTTGGTCAGAATCATAATGGTTGTAAAGCGTTTGATTGACATATTTGTTAGGCCTGTAATCATGACAAGGATGTCAGCAGGTGAGATTGGAGATAGCATACAAAGAATGAAAAATCTTTCATATCCTTCACTTTCCAATCTTTTTTCATATTTGAAAAACTCATCTTCTTTAACAAATAATAGAATAAATTTCCGCCCATAACGTTGCACTAAAGCAAAAAGTATGATGGAGCCGATTACTATACCTGCATAATTTAATATAAATCCAAGCCATGGTCCAAAAACTAGAAATCCAACAATAGTTGTCACACCACCTGGAATAACTGGAAAAACAACTTGTAGAATTTGAATTCCAATAAAGATAAGGGGGCCAAGAATGTCATGGCGCTTGACCAAATCCTTCATTTGGTTACTGTCATTTAAGATGCCTAATTGATAGAGCCAGATGACCAAAATAAAAGAAGCAATAATAGCAATGATACCTAGAATTTGAACGATCCGTTGAATCATTTTATAACGTTTACTTTGTTTCATTTCCATAACACTATCATATCATATCTATAAAAATTTTGCTTAATTCAAATAAATCTGTTATACTTATTATCAAGTAATGATTTTGGGGTCGTTACGGATTCGACAGGCATTATGAGGCTTGTTCTGCAACTCATCGTGCGGATGTAAAACGTCAGTTAAATATAACTGCAAAAAATACAAATTCTTACGCATTAGCAGCTTAATAACCTGTTATGTGTGACTAGTCGCAGATTGCTTGCGTTTGTTTGACTGGTCTTAAAAATGGCAAGCTACGTTAGAGCATTGTCAGGTTGTTCTAAAAGAGATTTACTGAATCGCTTGGCTGAGGTTTGAGTTATGTATCGCTGTCAAGTTAAATTAAGACATAACCTATAGTTGTAGACGAATAAGTTGGCAGGTGTTTGGACGTGGGTTCGACTCCCACCGGCTCCATTAAAAGTTATCTTAAAACAAAAAACGCCGTTTGAAGCGTTTTTTTATTTTAAGATATTTATAATTTAAAGTATAAGTAAAGTGATGAGATACCTATACTAATAAATATGATAGAAATGAGACGGCCGATAATAGCAGCAGATAAAATCGGGTGGGCAAATAAGATTAGTGCTAAAATCAAAGTAATAATTGCTGAAATAATGTCATTTCTACCGAGACCTGATTCAAATTGATTCAGTTTGATTCCAGCGATTAAGCGTAATGCTCCAACGATGAACAGCCAGTAACTTAATAATAATGTTACTGCGTTACTAAGTGAAAAAGTAGAACTGGTTAATAATAAGAAACCAAATATTAGAGAGATGGTATGTTGGAGTAATGACCATATATTACGATGTTGCTTATCAGTGGAGAAATATCGGTTTAGCCCAGAAATCCCACTAATGAAGACGGCCAGTGCTAAAACCCATCCAATAGTTGCTAAAGTGGCCAGTGGATTGAAGAATAGGTACAACCCAATGATAAGTGTGATGATACCAGCAGATAGTGAAAAATATTTCATTTAAAGCTCCTTTTGAGTAATACAGTTATTTTAAGTCAGTTTCCATGCTTTGTCAATGAAATTTACAAAATCTGAGAATTTTGTTATAATGACAAGCATTACTGTGCTTTGGGAGGTTAAAATGGAAATCGCCTATGTTGTTCTGCAAAAGTTAATTGTTTTGTGTTTGCTGATGGGGGTTGGGGTCCATCTGATGCAAAGGGATATCTTTACAAGAGATTTAACAAAACAGTTATCAAAACTATTAACAGTTTATGTGGTCCCGACTCTGTTTGTTTCTGCCTTCATTAGTTCAGATTTTTCCCTGTCGCGATTAAAACTTTTGATAGTGACTATTTTATCTGCAGGTTTTATTTTGTTGACACGAGCCTTGTTATTACACTTCATAGTGCCAGTATCACGCCCTATGGATAAGTACGCTGCGATGTTTTCTAATGCAGGTTTTATGGGGGTTCCTTTAGCCACAGCTGCTGGAGGAATGGATGCCGTATTTTTTATTTCAGGATTTATATTAGTAAACCAGATGACACAATGGACCTATGGCCTTTTTTTAATTACTAAAAAGAGAAGTAGCATTTCTTTTAGAAGTGCCATATTGAATCCCGCTGCTGTAGGTACAGTTATTGGGGTGACCTTATTTTGTTTGCCATTTCATCTGCCTACAGTTCTAATTGATACTGTCAACACCTTCTCAGAGCTCAATACCCCTTTAGCTACCTTGGTGTTAGGGACTTACTTTTATAAAGTTGATCTGAAAGAAGTCTTTTTCTATAAACCTGCCTATTATACTGCTTTTTTACGATTAGTTCTAACAGCTGGTTTTTCGATTATATTAATTTGGTTATTACCGATAGATGAAAGAAGTGTCAAATTAGCTCTCACAATTGCCTCAATTTCCCCTACAGCTTTAAATGCTGCGCTATTAAGTCAGGTCTATGGTGGAGATTATGAGTATTCTTCACGCTTGGTTCTTTTGACAACCATGTTTTCTATGTTGACTATTCCAGTATGGATGACGGTTGCTGGATATTTATACCTTTAGTATCTCAGAGTAGTCTGAGATTTTTTTGTGTAGAAATAGTTTAGTTATGCTTATTTTCAGAAAATTATCGAAGTATTTTCAAAAAAATATTATTTTTTAAATAAAAATGCTTGACAAAATTTTCAGAATATTTATAATATTAAGAGTAACTATTTATTATGAATATATGGAGGACTTATATATGACTACAGGTAAACAGTATGTAGATAGTGTGTTTGAGAAAGTAAAGGCTCAAAACGGTCACGAGGCAGAGTTTCTTCAAGCAGTTGAAGAAGTCTTTAACTCACTTATTCCAGTCTTCGATAAATATCCAAAATACATTGAAGAAAATATTTTAGAGCGTATGGTTGAACCAGAACGTATCGTCTCATTCCGTGTACCATGGGTTGATGACAAGGGGAATGTACAAGTAAACCGTGGTTTCCGTGTACAATTCTCATCAGCAATTGGTCCATACAAAGGTGGTCTTCGTTTCCATCCATCTGTCAACCAATCAATCATCAAATTCCTTGGATTTGAGCAAATCTTTAAAAACTCCCTAACTGGTCAACCAATCGGTGGTGGCAAAGGTGGATCAAACTTTGATCCAAAAGGGAAGTCAGACAACGAAATTATGCGTTTCTGCCAAAGCTTTATGACAGAGCTAAGCAAGCACATTGGTGCTGATACTGACGTTCCAGCTGGTGATATCGGTGTTGGTGGCCGTGAAATTGGTTACCTTTATGGTCAATACAAACGTCTTCGTAATGAGTACACAGGTGTTCTTACAGGTAAAGGCTTGACTTACGGTGGTTCATTGGCGCGTACTGAAGCAACAGGTTATGGTGCGGTGTACTTTGCTGAGCAAATGCTTAAGGCGCGTGGTGAAAACTTTGAAGGTAAAATTGCGCTTGTATCTGGTTCAGGTAACGTTGCGATTTATGCGACTGAAAAACTTCACGCGCTTGGTGCTAAAGTTGTTGCAGTATCTGATTCTTCAGGTTATGTTTATGATGAAGATGGTATTGATGTAGAGCTTCTTAAAGACATTAAAGAAGTGAAACGTGCACGTATCGTTGAATATGCAAATGCTCGTCCAAATGCAAAATTCATTCCTGTTGGAGAAGGTTCAATCTGGGATAACAAAGCAGACCTTGCATTCCCATGTGCGACACAAAATGAAATCAATGAAGAGCAAGCGAAAACATTGGTGGCTAACGGTGTTATTGCCGTATCAGAAGGGGCTAACATGCCATCAACACTTGAAGCGATTGATGTCTTCTTGAATGCTGGTGTATCATTTGGTCCTGCCAAAGCAGCAAATGCTGGTGGTGTAGCTGTTTCAGCTCTTGAAATGGCACAAAACAGCCAACGCACGCCATGGTCATTTGAAGAAGTTGACGCTAAGCTTTACGATATCATGAAAGGTATCTATGAGAACTCAGCAGCAGCAGCTAAAGAATTTGGTCAAGAAGGTAACCTTGTTCTTGGTGCAAACGTTGCAGGATTCCTTAAAGTTGCTGAAGCAATGTCAGCACAAGGTGTGGTTTAAGAAATTATTTCTTAATTCAAATCTTCCAATAAAACAAGATTTAAGCAGTCACTTTCGTGGCTGCTTTTTGATATAATAAAGACAGATGATTAGATGACAGGAGATAGTTATGATAAAACCGATTTGTAAAGATACCTTCTTTCTTGCGCAGACGTCAGTAGATTGTACTAAAGAAGATTTATATTTAGCTCAAGATTTGGAAGACACCTTGCAAGCTAATCAAGAGGCTTGTGTTGGGATGGCCGCGAATATGATTGGCATCAAAAAACGAGCCATTATTATCAATATGGGTTTGGGAAATCTGGTGATGTTTAACCCTGTTATGACTGCTAAATCCTTGCCGTTTGAGACAGAGGAGTCTTGTCTATCTTTGAGTGGAAGTCGTCCTACAGTACGCTACCAAAAGATTGAGGTGACCTTTTTAGATGTCAATTGGAATAAGCAGAAGCTCACCCTGTCAGGACTTCAGGCACAGATTTGTCAACATGAATTAGATCACCTGGAGGGGATTTTGATTTAAAGGATGCGACCTAGAATACATCTAGGTTTTTTTGATGCTAAAAAGTTACGATAAGAACTTTTTATTTGACAATAGTTATCATGGGAACTAAAATAGTTATCGTGATAACTATATGGAAGGAGTTGTTTATGAAAGAACCGTTAAATGAGATGCGTAACTTGATTAATCAGGTAGAAAATCATTTACAAGCTTTATCAAAGGAATATGATGTGGAGCACTTGAGTGGTCCTCAAGGTTTTACCACAATGTATTTATTCCGTAATCAAGATAAAGAAATTTTTATTAAAGACATAGAGCGAGAATTAGATATCTCAAAGTCTGTGACCAGTAACTTGATCAAGCGAATGGAAAAAAATGGCTTTATCTCTATTGTTCCATCTGCTGTCGATAAAAGGTGTAAGCAAATTGTCCTGACTGAATTCGGTATTGAAAAAGCTCACAAGATGGATGAGTTTTTTAAAGCTAAATATAGTCGCTTATTGAAAGATGTTAGTATGGAAGATATGGAAACGGTCCGTAATGTTTTTAGGAAAATCAAGAAAAATCTAAGTGAGGAATAAGAATGTTTAAATTATTTAAACGTATGAATAAGACAGAGCTGTTAATGGTATTTTTCAGTGTCGCTTTTGTTTGTGCAGGAGTTTGGTTGGATTTGGAAGTCCCATCATATATGTCTGAAATTACGACCTTGTTGCAAGAAAAAGGAACAGAGGTATCAGATATTATGAAACCAGGCTGGACCATGATTGGTTTGTCATTTTTAAGTTTTGGGGCTTCAGCCGTTGTTGGCTTTTTAGCAGCTCGTTTGGCAGCTAGTTTTACAACGCGTTTGCGTGCAGATATTTTTAATCAGGTGATGGATTATTCTCAATCAGAGATTAAAGGTTTCTCTATTCCAAGTTTGTTAACGAGAACTACTAATGACCTGACACAGTTGCAATTGTTGATTACGATGGGCTTGCAAGTTGTCACAAAAGGTCCTATTATGGCTGTTTGGGCAATGACAAAAATTGCAGATAAGAGTGGGGAGTGGATGTTGGCTGTTATTGTTGCAGTCTTTGTTTTGTTGCTGATGCTTTTAGTCTTACTTTTGTTAGCTTTTCCAAAGCAACGTCATATTCAAACTCTAACGGATAAACTCAATAGTATCACAAGAGAGATTTTATCAGGTATTCGTGTAGTCCGTGCCTATAATGCTGAAAGCTATCAAGGTGAGAAGTTTTCAAAAGCTAATGACGATGTGACTAATTTAAACTTATTTGTTAACCGATTAATGGCTTTGATGAATCCTGTCATGACCTTGATCTCAAGTGGTTTAACCCTAGCTATTTATTGGATTGGTGCTAGTTTGATTAATGATGCAGCAATGACGGATAAGTTACCAATATTTAGTGATATGGTTGTTTTTTCATCTTATGCGATGCAAGTTGTTATTGGTTTTATGCTGATGGTAGCGATATTCATTATTTTACCTCGCTCGTTAGTATCGGCAGGTCGTATCAATGAGGTATTGGAATTGGATTCTTCTATCCACTATCACCAATATCATGAGACGCCATCTAACGAAGTAGGTAATATTGTTTTTGAAGATGTTTCATTTCGTTATGCTAAAACATCAGAGGCTGTTATTGAGCATGTTTCATTTGAAGCTAAAGCAGGTCAAACGATTGCCTTTATAGGTTCAACGGGGAGTGGTAAAAGTACTTTGGTCAATCTAATTCCACGTTTTTATGATGTTACTGAAGGATCTATAAAAATTGATGGACGAGATATTCGAGATTATTCTCGTGAGAGTTTGAATAATAAGGTTGGCTATATCCCTCAAAAAGCTGTTCTTTTTAGTGGGACTATTCGATCAAATATGACTTTGGGAGAAAGTTCAGCGAGCCCATTAACAGATAGTGCAATTTGGGAAGCTTTAGATTTGGCACAGGCCAAGGAGTTTGTTGAAGGTAAGGCTAAAGGACTTGATGAGGAAGTAGCACAAGGGGGAACTAATTTTTCAGGTGGACAAAAACAACGACTTGCGATTGCAAGAGCCTTGGCTAGAAAACCTGAAATTCTTATTTTTGATGATTCATTTTCTGCCTTGGACTATAAAACAGATCGTATTCTTCGTTCAGAACTGTCTACGCGAACAAGTCACATGACAAAATTGATTGTTGCGCAACGTATTTCGACGATTATGGATGCGGACCAAATTTTGGTATTAGATCAAGGTAAAGTAGTGGGACAAGGTACTCATAAAGAATTATTGAGCCATAACAAGGTCTATCAAGAAATTGCCTATTCTCAATTATCTAAGGAGGAATTAGAAAATGAATAAAACAAAGCCATCCTTTATCAAACAATTAAATCCTTATATTAAAGGTTTTAAACTCCCTTTTTTCATCGCCTTAGTAGGGGCGGTGATTTCAAGTACTATTACAGTCATTGGGCCTGACCGTTTAAAGGAAATTACAGATTTAATCACTAAAGGGTTGATGATAGGCATTGATCTTGATGAAGTGAATCGTATTACTTTTTCACTAGCAGGTCTATACGCTATAGGTGCTGTTGTTGCTTATATACAGAGTTTCATTGTCTCTACTTTAATCCAAAAGTTTTCAAAACGGCTACGTCAGGGTATTTCCCAAAAAATTAACCGATTACCATTAAACTACTTTGATAGTCATTCTCAAGGCGATACGTTATCACGTGTCACAAATGATGTTGATACAGTTAGTCAATCCCTTAATCAAAGCTTGGGGAACTTGGTAACTTCTTCTGTACTTTTAGTTGGTAGTATCTTTATGATGTTCAAAACCAATACAAGCCTGGCTCTAACAGCAATTTTATCTGTGGCTGCAGGTTTTGTACTTACTATGGTCATCATGGCGAAATCTCAACCATTTTTTAAGCAGCAACAATCAAATTTAGCTAATTTAAATGGTTTTGTGGAAGAAACTTATTCAGGTCACCATGTTATCACTAGCTACAATGCTATAACAGAATCAAAGAAAAATTTTAGTCAGTTGAATAATCAACTCTATAGTAGTATGTGGAAATCACAGTTCTTTTCAGGTATTATGATGCCAATGATGATTTTTATTGGAAACTTTGGTTATGTCATGGTCTGTGTTGTAGGATCTGTTATGGCTTTAGATGGAGATATCAGTATTGGGACAATTGTGGCCTTTATGACTTATGTTCGTATCTTTTCGCAACCCTTATCACAAATTGCACAAGCTATCACACAACTTCAATCAGCAGGTGCAGCGATGGGACGAGTGTTTGAATTTTTAGCAGAAGACGAAATGATTGAAGAGGCTGATAAAGTAAAATCTTTAGGCAATGTGCGTGGTCATGTCCATTTTGAAGGAGTTTCTTTTGGATACAGTAAAGACAAAACGATTATCCATGATTTTACTGCTGAGGCAAAACCTGGTCAAAAAGTGGCCATTGTCGGCCCTACTGGTGCAGGTAAAACAACCATTGTTAATCTGCTCATGCGTTTTTATGATATTGATAAAGGACATATCAGTATTGATGGGACTGATACACAATCAGTGACACGTGAGGCGGTGCATGAAGCGTTCTCAATGGTTTTACAAGATACTTGGTTATTTGAAGGAACCATTAAGGATAACTTGATTTATAATCAGTCAAATATCACGGATGATGAAGTGATTGACGCCGCTAAAGCTGTTGGTATTCATCATTTTATCATGACCTTGCCTAAGGGATATGATACGGTATTAGATGATTCAGTCACTTTATCAGTTGGACAAAAGCAACTTTTAACCATTGCGCGTGCTTTGCTTAAAGATGCGCCATTGTTAATTCTAGATGAGGCAACCTCATCAGTAGATACCAGAACAGAAGAATTGATTCAAAAAGCGATGGATAGATTGATGGAAGGACGGACATCATTTGTTATTGCTCACCGGCTATCTACCATTCGTAATGCAGATTTGATTTTGGTCATGAAAGATGGGAACATTATTGAGCAAGGAAATCATGAGACCTTGATGATGGAACAAGGTTTCTATGCAGATCTTTACAACTCTCAGTTTGAGCAAGCATCTTAAAACATCTAAAAAAGGACTCGGTCTAAGCACAGACCAAGTCCTTTTTTGTGGTGACTGCATAAAAAATTTAGTGTGACTAATCGTTAGCGAGTATTGTTGGTATAGTCTGCTAAACTTTGTCTGATAGACTTGATAAAAGAGGTTGTGATGTCAGATTGGGTTTTATGGTCATTGGTGACAAATCCTAAAGTATGAATTTGGCTATTTTTTAAAGGAATGAGAACAATCTGATCTTTAATAAAACTATTGACAATACCTAAACCAGAAGCATAGGCATCTGATCCACACAATAGATTCATGACCGTTCCTCTATCATTGCTGTAGAGAATATTTTGATGTTCAGAGACTGTTAAGGTATCTTCATCAAAATTTAAACCCGTACTTTCTTGACGAAATCGAACTTGAGTGTAGGGCTTTAAATCCTCCTCAGAGATAAGTGTTTGATTAGCTAGTGGGTGTCCTTTGCGTAAAAAGATACGGGTTGGAAATTCGCCTAAGGGAGTAAAAGAAAGATTATGTTGTCTCATATAACGTTCAAGGATATGCTTATTATCATCATTAAGATAGATAATCCCCAAATCACTCTCAAAGTTTAAGACACTCTCCAGTATTTTTTTAGTAGTGGTTTCAAACATATGAAAATGTTGGTAATGATCTTTGAACTGTTCAGCAATTTCCAACAGAGGAATGGAGAGAAAGTCATAATGATGCGAAGTAATCGTAAAACTTTTTCGATAATTTTGTTGATACCTTTGTTCTAGTAAGTCAATTTCACCAAGAATACGTTTAGCATATTTCAGAAAGTCATTGCCATCATCTGTTAAACGAGCTCCTGTATTTGATCGAAAGAACAGCAGTACCCCTAATTCGTTTTCAAGCTCTTTAATAGAGCTTGAAAGATTGGGTTGGGTAACATAAAGTTTTTTAGCAGCTTCGCTAAAGGATCCTGTTTCTGCAATCGCTTCAACATAACGACACTGTTGAATATTCATCGCCTACCTCCATCTCAGTTAGTGTTCTTATTGTACTTAAGTGTTTCAAAAAAAGCAACAAAATTCTAGAAAATGATAAAAAATGTTCGGTATAAATAAAATTTATGGCTGGGAATAAAAAATATAGATTATACAGATCAATCGGTCAGTGGTAAGATAATAACATGTTTTTGAAAAGGAGATAGGTATATGAGTAAGCGTCAATGGATTAAAGAAGTTTTTCAAGGTAAAAAAGTTAATCAGGTACCAATTGGTTTTTGGTATCATTTTACATCAGAAGAGGACTGGACGGAAGGGTTAAATGATCCTAGCATTGCAGTTAAAAATATTCAGGGTCATAAACATTTTGTGGAAACCGTTCATCCAGACTTTGTAAAATTGATGAGCGATGGCTTTTTTGATTATCCTAATCCCATCATTCATTCGGAAATTAAATCAATTGAGGAGTTAGCCGCTATCCAATCCATCGGGGAAAAACATCCGTGGTTTGATCAGCAAGTATCACTTGTTCAATCTATTAAAGAAAACTTCCCAGAGGATATTTTTACGGTTTATAATATTTTTGCTCCTGCTACCTATCTTAAATGGAAGTTGGCTGGTCAAGTCTCCAGCGGAGACGACATTTTAGCAGATTTTATCAAGAGTAATCCTAAGTTGACACAACACGTTTTAGATGTTATTGGTCAAGATATTGCTATTTTAGTTGAGCGTTTGATTAAGGAAGCTGATACCGATGGGATTTATCTTAGTGTTCAAACCCTACAAGATCAGCGTGTGACAAAATCAGACTATCTTGAAGTGGTTAGACCAAGTGAGGTTAATCTATTAGAGGTAGCTAATAGATTGGGAGGGTTGAATATCCTACACATTTGTGGTTATGAAGGTGCCACAAATGATCTTAGTTTGTTTGTTGATTATCCAAGTCAAGTGGTAAATTGGGCAACAGGTATTGAAAAACTCTCATTAGCTGATGGAAAATCCTATTTTGGAGATAAGGTTGTTTTAGGAGGTTTTGATAACACAAAAGCAGGTCTTCTCTATCAAGGAAGTCAGGATGCTATTCAATCTAGGGTGAGAGAGATTTTGGATGAAACAGCGGGAGATAAGGTGATTATCGGTGCGGATTGTACCATTCCAGGTGATATTAATCTTGAGCGTTTACAGTGGGTAAGAGAAGTTTTAGTAAGATAAAGGAGAAAAGAGATGACAAAGAAAAAGTGGATCATAACAGGTGGGGTTTTATTGGCGGTTGCAGGTGTGACATTTGCCAGTCGCTATTTAAATCAAAGTCAATCAACATCGGCACAGAGCGCCGATTCAAGCAGTCAAAAGGTGACACGATTAAAAGTAGCCCATACACAGAATTACGTTCCTTATGATTTTGTGAATGATAAAGGAGAAAGTGATGGTTTTGAGGTTCAAGTCTTAAAAGCTGTTGATGAAAAACTAACAGACTATGAATTTGATTATACAGGCACAAGTGATGAGGACCTCCTTATTGGGTTGGAATCTGGGAAATATGATGTCGGGATAAAAGGTGCTTGGTACACAGATGAACGTGCGGAGAAATTTATTATTCCAGAGCAAGCGATTGGAGCAAGTGTGATTGGATTTACCATCCGAAAAGATCAAGCAGATACCATTAAAACTATTGACGACTTTGCAAAATCAAAAGGAAAATTAGTTCCTATTTCTCCACAAAATGCACAATGGAATGTGATTGAAGAATACAATGATACTCATAAAGAAAATCCTATTACCCTAACGGCAGCTGAAAGTTTTTCTGTAGCTGATGCTTATGCTTGGGTTCTTGAGGGACGATATGATGCTTATTTTGATATAAAATTATCCTATGAGAAAGCTGTTCAAGCAACTGATGGAGCTTACCATCAATATGCTGATCAACTAAGCTATTTCCCTTATAAAGGCATCAAGACCTATCCTTTGTTGAACCGTAATGCCACAAATGAAAAATTTGCCAAGGCTTATGATCAGGCAATCAAAGAATTGCAGGCAGATGGAACGATTAAAAAACTATCAGAAAAATACTTCGGTGAGGATGTTTTCTCATATGTCACAGACTAAGGAGGGATTATGGTTTCTTACCAACCATCGTATATTTTTAGATTTCTTCCAGAGATTTTGACAGCTCTTCCCTTAACATTATTGATATTAGTTTTATCCATTCTATTTGGCAGTTTATTAGGGGGGCTTATCACCCGTGGACAACTTAGTCAAGATGATACGACCAAAAAACTAGCAAACGCTTATATTTTTGTTATTCGTTGCACACCGCCTGTTGTTTTATTGTTTCTGGTCTTTTATGGTTTACCTGAATTTTTAAAATGGTGGTTAGGAATAAATGTTGAGTCTTGGTCTAGAGCAAGCTTCACGTTGATTAGTATGGTTTTACTGTTTGCAGCAACATCAGCTGAGATTTTTAAATCAGCTTACCTTGCCATTCCCTACGGGCAAACAGAGGCTGGTTTGAGTATCGGACTTAATTCTTGGCAAACCTTTTTTAGAATTATTTTTCCACAAGCTTTTCGAGTTGCCCTTCCTAATCTGACAACAGCTATTTTAAATCTGATGAAAGATATGGCTTTGGCTTATACGATTGGCCTGGTCGATATCATGGGACAAACCAACCTACTGATTTCTAGAAATATGGGCAATTACTCACTGGAGGCTTATACTGCGGTTGCCATTATTTATTGGGGATTGGCCTTACTTGTGACATTTCTCAGCCACATAATAGAAAAAAACTTAGTAGTAAGAGGGGGATAAGTGATGAACTGGGACTTTATTATAAAAACTTTTTTTCTCAGCCTAAGAGGAATTCCTGTCACCTTATCTATCTTACTGGTTTCTTTACTACTCAGCTTTCCTCCAGCTCTTTATATCGCTCTAGCTCGAATTAAAGGAAAGAAAGGAGTGACACGTTTTTCTCTTATTTATTTAGCTGTCATTCGCTCAACACCATCTATTTTATTGATTCTCTTTTTTTATAGCCTATTGCCGAGTTTATTAAATGCCGCTCTGAAAATGAGTCATATCAATATTTTTGATTTAAACCCAATTTATTATGCTTATATTATTTTTAGTTTAATGACAACAGCTAGTTTATCAGAGATCATTCGTTCGGCGATTTTAACAGTCGATAAGGGACAAATAGAGGCGGCTTTATCCATTGGTTTAACGCCAATACAATCTTACAGACGAATTGTATTTCCACAAGCATTAAAAGTGGCTTTACCTAATTTATGTAACTTAGTGATCACTATAATAAAAGGAACCTCCCTTGTCTTTGTGATGACCATAAAGGATATTACAGCCATTGCAAAAGTAGAGGCAGCTTATGGTTACCATTATTTTGAAGCTTATTTTGTAATTTTTGTGATCTATCTGCTTTTATGTGGAGGAGTTCAGTTTGGCTTTTCTTGGTTTGACCGTTATTTGAAGAGAGTGTGAGAGGAGATTTTGATGTTAGAAATAAAGCATGTTAAAAAGAGATTTGGCAATAAGACGGTTCTAGACGGTGTGAGTCTCAAGGTTAATCAAGGAGATGTTGTGGTCATTTTAGGCCCGTCTGGTTCTGGGAAAACGACATTTTTAAGAACCATTAATCATTTAGAAAAAGCTGATGAGGGGTATCTTGTATTGGAGAATAAGGAGTATCATTTGCCTAATTTACACCATAAAGACATCTTGTCTATTCGACAAAAAACAGCTTTTGTTTTTCAAAATTATAACCTTTTTGCTAATAAAACAGCTTTAGAAAATATTTTAGAAGGATTAGTGGTAGCACGTAAAATTCCCAAACAAGAGGCTTTAACAATAGCAGAAGAGGCTCTAAAAAAAGTGGGACTCTTAGACTATAAAAACCATTATCCAAAACAGCTATCAGGAGGGCAACAACAACGCATTGGAATTGCCCGAGCAATAGCGGTTAGACCAGATGTGATTTTATTTGATGAACCGACATCTGCACTTGATCCAGAGCTTATTGATGATGTTTTAGCGGTTATGAAACAGCTAGCAGAAGAAGGGGTGACCATGGTAGTTGTTACGCATGAAATGAGCTTTGCGCGTGATGTGGCCAATCATATTGTTTTTATGGATGGGGGTCACATTATTGAAGAAGGAACACCAAAAGAGTTTTTTGGTTATCCAAAACAAGAGCGGACCAAAAAATTCTTATCTCGCATCTTAAAAGATCCACATTATAGTGTGGAATACCAAATTTGATATTCTGATGGTTATATTTGCTTGAAAAAAGAGTTTACTTGGGATATGATAAAACTGGAAGCGACTTCAAGAAAAGGAAGTGATACCATGTCAGCTTATTTTGAAAAAATGCTCCATCAACGGTTACGATTTCAGGGTACTTATAGTGGATGTAAAGTTTTTAAAAAGAAAGATCGCAAACGAACGATTGTTTACTACATCATTAGTTTTAAAAACTTGGTCGAAGTCAAATCTAAACGTTTGTTTAGAGATCATAACCATATCAAAGTTTCTAAAAAAATATATTTACGCTTTGCTCCCCATTTTTGATGCATAAAATGATTTGATTCTACAAAATTTGCGGTTAACAGTCGCAAATTTTTTGTTTTTATAATAAAATAGAACCTGATGAGTAACATGAAAAGAAAAGTGGGCCGAGGGTGGTCACACAGTAAGATTATCTTAATAGGAGAACATTCGGTTGTTTATGGGTATCCTGCTATTGCTTTGCCATTAAAAAATGTAGAGGTAGAGTGTCAGATTACTGCAAGCGATAGTCCATTAATATTTCAGCCTGATGATACCTTATCAACTGCTATTTTCTCTGCTTTAGAGTATTTAAATTTAAAAACTGCTAACATTGATTATCAGATTACCTCAACTGTCCCTGAAAAGCGTGGAATGGGATCATCTGCTGCAGTTAGTATTGCTGCCATTTCAGCTGTATTAGATTATTTTAATCAGACAGTGGATAAGGAGACACTAGAACAACTTGCTAATCAAGCAGAAATTATTGCGCACACCAATCCTAGTGGACTAGATGCAAAAACCTGTTTAAGTGATCATGCTATTAAATTTATTCGTAATGTTGGTTTTAGCCAACTGACCGTAAATTTAGATGCTTACCTCATCATTGCAGATACTGGCATTCATGGTCAAACCAAGGAAGCTGTAAAAAAAGTTGAAGCAATGGAAGAAAAATCTCTTCCTATTTTACATCGCTTGGGAAATCTAACTGAACAGATGGAGCAGGCTATTTCTGAAAAAGCAGTAGCTAGTGTTGGTTTTTTAATGACAAAAGCTCACACGGAACTTCAAAAATTAGGGGTCAGCATTGAAAAAGCAGACTACCTTGTTTTTGAGGCTTTGTCATCAGGTGCCTTAGGAGCAAAAATGAGTGGAGGTGGTCTAGGAGGCTGTATTATCGCTCTTGCTCATAATGCTATCCAAGCTAATCTGATATCACAACATCTCATGGAAAAAGGAGCGATCAATACATGGATCGAACACATTTAGTTAAGGTAAAATCATATGCCAATATTGCTATTATTAAGTATTGGGGAAAAACTGATGCTGACAAAATGATTCCATCAACGTCAAGTATTTCATTAACCTTGGACAACATGTTCACAGAAACACAAGCTACTTTTATCAGTTCTGAAACGGCTTTAGCTGAACGTGGTGTGGAGGGTGACCTTTTTTATCTTAACGGCGTGCTTCAAGATCAAAAGCAACATGAAAAAATTAGTAAGGTGATTGATCTTTTTAGAGAGGATCAATCACAGTATGTTAAAATTGACACGTTTAATAACATGCCAACTGAAGCAGGTCTTTCTTCAAGTTCTAGTGGCTTATCAGCTGTTATTAAGTCTTGTAATGAGTTATTTAAAAAAGGCCTTAGTCAAAAAGAACTGGCTCAAATTTCGAAATACGGTTCAGGCTCATCTTCGCGTAGCTTCTTTGGACCACTAGCTGCTTGGGACAAAGATACAGGTGAGATTTACCCTGTAGAGACAGATTTGAAACTAGCCATGATTATGTTAGTGCTGACTGATCAAAAAAAACCGATTTCAAGTAGGGATGGTATGAAGCTTTGTATGGAAACCTCAACCAATTTTGAGCAGTGGGTCAAGCAATCTGAAGAAGATTTTGTTGCGATGAAGGCCTATCTAAAGGCTAATGATTTTCAAAAAGTTGGTGAGTTAACAGAAGCTAATGCTCTTTTTATGCATGCTACGACACGTCACGCCACGCCTAGTTTCTCTTATTTGACAGAAGCCTCTTATCAAGCGATGGAAAAGGTGAAGTCCTTGCGACAAGAAGGGCATCGCTGTTATTTTACGATGGATGCGGGACCAAATGTTAAGGTACTTTGTCTAGAAGAGGATTTAGACCAGCTAGCCTCTATCTTATCAAAAGACTATCACATCATTGTTTCAAAAACCAAGGAATTATAGATGACAAAATATGTGACAACTTGTGGGAAACTTTATCTAGCAGGAGAATATGCTGTTTTAACACCTGGACAGTCAGCTTTGATAAAAAATATCAACATCAGAATGCAAGCTGAGATTGACTTTTCTGAAACCTATCAGCTGGTTTCAGATATGTTTAACTACACTGTTGATTTAAATCCTGATCAAAATTATGCGCTTATACAAGAGACAATCTTGGTCATGGAAGAGTTTCTTACTGATCAAGGTTTGAAATTAAGGCCAGTTCGACTATCTATTTCAGGAAAGATGGAAAGGGATGGAAAAAAATTTGGTATAGGATCAAGTGGTTCAGTTGTTCTTTTAACAATTAAGGCTATGGCTGAGTTATATGATTTATCTTTATCTCGTGATAGCTTGTTTCGCTTAGCAACCTATATTTTAGTAAAACGCGGTGATAACGGTTCAATGGGGGATTTAGCCTGTATTGCTTTTGAAGACTTGATACTTTATCAATCTTTTGATAGACAAATCCTAGCCCAACTGATACAAGAAATACCTTTAAGACAAGTGTTAGCAAGTGATTGGGGTTATCAAATCAAGCCAGTTTCATCCCAGCTAACTTGTCAATTTTTAGTTGGTTGGACGCAAGAGCCATCAATTTCAGCAGAAATGATTACTCAAGTCAAATCAGCCATTACCCCTCAGTTCTTATCTGAAA
This sequence comes from Streptococcus porcorum, assembly GCF_053203725.1. Lineage (NCBI taxonomy): Bacteria > Bacillati > Bacillota > Bacilli > Lactobacillales > Streptococcaceae > Streptococcus > Streptococcus porcorum. The sequence goes on from NZ_JBRUDG010000013.1 coordinate 29,491, forward strand.
CAGAAAAAGCCACTCAGAAATTAACTAAAGCCATCGAGCAGGGGAATCAACAAGGTAGTATTCAACAAATAAATCGTATCAGTGAGCTACTGGCTAATCTGAGTCCTTTAATCTACACAGAGGATTTAGTTGCCTTACGTCAAGCAACAGAAGGGTTAGAAGCTGTTGCCAAATCAAGTGGGTCTGGCGGAGGAGACTGTGGTATTGCTTTAGTTTTTTCTAAAGTTGCCGAAAAAAAAATAAAAGAAAGATGGCAAGAACTCGGAATTGAGCTTTTATACGCCAGTGAACTATAGAAAATGACACAAAATCGTAAAGATGATCATATTAGGTTTGCCAGACAATACCAATCACCTTACAATAGTTTTGATGACATGGAACTCATCCATTCATCTTTGCCTGATTATGATCTGGATCAGATTGATTTATCGACAGAATTTGCAGGGAGACGATGGGACTATCCATTTTATATCAATGCAATGACAGGTGGTAGTGAAAAAGGTAAAGTTATCAATAGAAAATTAGCTCAGGTTGCAGAAGCATGTGGTATTTTGTTTGTGACAGGCTCTTACAGTGCGGCTCTAAAAAATTTAAATGATGATTCTTATGCCGTTAAAGAGGTAGCACCTAAGGTACAACTGGCAACCAATATTGGTATCGACAAACCTTATCAAGCAGCTCAGAAAGCGATTGAGGATTTATCGCCAGTTTTTTTACAAGTTCATCTTAATTTGATGCAAGAATTGCTGATGCCTGAAGGAGAACGTCATTTTAGTCATTGGAAGAAGCATTTGACATCTTACAGTGAGGAAATCACCACTCCTTTGGTTTTAAAAGAAGTTGGTTTTGGGATGGACAAAAAAACTATTCTTTACGCAAAATCATTAGGAATAAAAACTTTTGATATTTCTGGTAGAGGAGGAACAAGTTTTTCCTACATTGAAAATCAACGTGGAGGGAATCGTCAATATTTAGATGAATGGGGGCAATCAACTGTTCAGGCGCTCTTAAATCTTCAAGATATGACAGATGAAATTGAAATTTTAGCTTCAGGAGGCGTAAGACATCCACTAGATATGATCAAAGCCTTAGTTTTAGGTGCTAAAGCAGTTGGGCTTTCACGGACCATGCTTGATTTGGTAGAAGAGTATGAGCTTGATCAGGTCATTGATATCGTTAATGGCTGGAAAACGGATTTAAAAATGCTAATGTGCGCTTTAAATGCCTCAAGCATTTCAGAGTTACAAAATGTAGAGTACCTACTATATGGCAAATTAGCACAACAAGTTAAAAAAAGTTCTGGAAAATAAATTCCAGAACTTTTTGTTTCACTTATTGGCGTATTTTTTCGAGGAGTTCTTGTGCGGTTTCGAGATTTAAATGGGGAGATTTAAGTAATTGTGGAACTAATAAGGGAACCTCTTTTTCACTAGCTCCTGCTAGTAAGGCTAATGATTTTGCCTGTAATTTCATATGTCCAGCTTGAATTCCTGAACTGGTTAAAGCTTTCAAGGCAGCAAAATTTTGTGCCAACCCTAAGGAGACAATCAGCCTAGCTAGTGTTTTGGCATCAGGTTGACCTAAAAGGTCGAATGATAGTGCAACATTAGGATTAAGGCCGATAGATCCACCTTTTGTGGCAATTGGCATAGGCAAGGTCAGTTGACCAATAATTTGATGTTGTTGTTCATCTAAGTGCCAACTGCTAAGTCCTTGGTATTGTCCATTTCTACAAGCATAAGCGTGACCGCCAGCTTCAATAGCACGCCAGTCATTACCTGTTGCCAGGACAAGCGCATCAATTCCGTTAAAAATCCCTTTATTATGAGTACTGGCCCGATAAACATCCACTTGAGCAAGTTGGCTTGCTAAAGCCATTTTTTGACCAAGTTCCAATGCTTCATCTTTATTTCTGCTCAAATAACGTAAATCAATAGTACATTGTGCAGTTACAAGAGATTCTGTCGCATAGTTTGACAAGATGGCCATCAGACTTTTTCCACCACTTAATTGCTCCAAATCTAGTGTTAAAGCTTCCATCATGGTATTGATAATATTGGCTCCCATAGCTTCTTTTGTATCAACGATAAGGTAGACAACTAAAAATGTAGGGTCATTTCCAACAAAATCAAGACGGAGGTCACAAGCTCCACCACCGCGTTTTACAATAGAGGGGTGAGCTGCATTTGCGGTTTGCAGCAGGTGTTCTTTATTAGCCAAAATATCTTTTTTAGCCTGTTCTAAATCAGGAACTTGATAAAGAGCAACTTGGCCAATCATTTGACGATTTTGAATGGTTGTTTGAAATCCACCAGATCGTTTAATGATTTTTGCTGCATATGATGCTGCCGCTACAACTGATGGCTCCTCGGTGACCATAGGAAGCTGATAAGTTTTTCCATCCACAAGAAAATCAGGTGCAAGAGCATAGGGGAGATTATAAGTTGTTAGCACATTTTCAACCATTTGATCAGCGGTTTCAAGAGGTAGCGTTCTGTGCTGATAAAGTGTTTCTGATGAAGAATTTGTTAAGAAATGAAGTTTTTCTAAATGTTCTATACGTTGTAAAATGGTCTTTTTTGAAAAACCTGTCCAATTTTGTTTGTTCATAATGATTATACTTTTTGGTATTGTCTTTGGTGTTCGGTGATAGCAGTTAGGGCAAATGGTCCTGTTTGATATTGTCTAAAACAAGCATTTCCATCTTGATCTAATTGAGTTTCCTCATAGAACATCTCCTCATATTCTTTAACTGAAAGTGGTGTTCGCTGACTTAATTGCTCAAGACGAGATGACTTGAGTTGATCTTGAAAGCCATCAACTAACTGTCCCGAGAAGATCTCACAAACTGCTCCGCTACCGTAGCTAAAGAACCCGATTTTATCGCCAGACTTTAAATTTTGGCTATTTTCTAATAGGGATAAGAATCCAAGGTAAAGGGATCCTGTGTAGATATTTCCGACTTGGCGACTATAGGCAATACTATCTTGAAAATTTTGGATCAGAAGGGTCTTTCTGTTTTCGGATAACTGTTTATCCATAATTTTTTGAAGACCTTTTTGAGCTAGTTTAGGGAATGGAATATGGAAACAAAAAGCTGCATAATCTGATAGAGTTGAATTAAAGCGCTTTTGATGCTCAGTCCAAGTTGTTTTTAAGCAATCAAGATATTGTTTGGTCGAATACATGCCATTGACATATGGTGTATCGGAATAGTTGGGACGCCAAAAATCCATAATATCGCGTGTTTGAGCTAGGTTATCATCATTTAATGCCAAGATGCGTGGATTTTGGCTAACCAACATGGCAATCGCTCCAGCACCCTGTGTGGATTCTCCTGCTGATGCAATGCCATATTTTGCAATATCGCTTGCTAAAACTAGAACTTTGGATTCAGGGTGTTTTTCAATGTGTAATTTGGCATAGTTAAGCGCAGCAGTAGCGCTATAGCAAGCTTCTTTCATCTCAATTGAACGCGCAAAGGGTTGAATTCCCAATAAACCGTGTACATAAACGGCTGCTGCCTTACTTTGATCAAGGCTTGATTCAGTAGCAAAAATCACCATATCAATAGCTTGTTTGTCAAGGTCATCTAAAATTTCAGAAGCGGCAGAACTAGCTAATGTGATAATATCTTCAGTTATAGGTGTAATGCTAAGGGCATCTAGCATCAAGCCTTGGCTAAATTTTTTAGGATCTTCCCCTCTTGCTTGGGCCAAATCGCTCATCTTTAGTACATAGTGACTGGTTGAAAAACTAATTTTATCAATTCCGATTGTCATAAGAAAAATCTTACTCCTCTAAAATAAAGTCATTAATACTTTCATTCTATCATATTTTGATGGAATGGATGAAAATAAACATTGAGTCATCAAAGTAAGTCATTTCGTTGGCAATATTTTTAGTAGATTTTTCTTTTAAATTTAGATAGAATAAGCAAAGTGAAAAAAATAGGGGGCTATGATGACTAAAGCAGATCAAATTTTCAAAGAAAATATTCAAAAGATTATGGATGAGGGCGTTTGGAGTGAGCAAGCTAGACCTAAGTATAAAGACGGGACATCAGCTAATTCGAAATATATTACAGGCTCTTTTGCAGAATATGATCTTTCAAAAGGTGAGTTTCCCATTACGACCCTGCGTCCTATTGCCATTAAATCAGCTATTAAGGAAATTTTTTGGATTTATCAAGATCAAACTAACGACTTATCTGTTTTAAATGATAAATATGGTGTCAAGTATTGGAATGATTGGGAAGTTGATAAAAGTGGTCATATCGGAGAGCGATACGGAGCGATTGTTAAAAAATACGACATCATCAATAAAATTTTAAAGCAATTAGAGGAAAATCCTTGGAATAGACGTAATGTCATTTCTTTATGGGATTATGAGGCGTTTGATACTTCAGCTGGCTTACTTCCATGTGCCTTTCAAACGATGTTTGATGTTAGAAGAGTAGGGGAAGAGATCTATCTTGATGCAACTCTTACTCAACGTTCTAATGATATGCTCGTTGCTCATCACATCAATGCCATGCAATATGTTGCCCTTCAAATGATGATTGCAAAGCATTTTGGTTGGAAAGTTGGCAAATTCTTTTATTTTGTTAATAACTTACATATCTATGATAATCAATTTGAACAAGCTAAGGAATTACTACGTCGTCAGCCTTCGAGTTGCTCGCCACATTTAGTCTTAAACGTTCCTGATAAGACCAATTTTTTTGAGATTAAACCTGAAGATTTTGTATTACTTGATTATGATCCAGTTAAACCACAATTGAAATTTGATTTAGCAATTTAGAGCAGAGAAAATTTTTTCAAATGCATTTTCACTAGAGTTTTGATAAAATAGAAAAAAAGCATTTTAGGAGATAGGATGAGCAAGAAACTAGTTGCCATTTGGGCAGAAGATGAAAATCGATTAATTGGATCAAATCAAAAAATACCATGGCACTTGCCAAAAGAACTCCAACATTTTAAGAAAACCACTATGGGAGAGGCGATTTTGATGGGGCGTGTTACCTTTGATGGAATGAAAAGACGTCTTTTACCAGGAAGAGAAACTCTAATCTTAACGCGTGATCAATCTTTTCAGGTCTTGGGAACTCAGGTTTTCCATTCCATTGATGAAGTTTTAACCTGGTACCATCAACAAGATAAAACGTTGTTTATCACTGGTGGAAGCCATGTTTATGCAGCCTTTAAGGATGTTTATGACGAACTCATTGTGACAAAGATTCACGCTTGTTTTGAAGGTGATACTTATTTTCCAAGCGATATCAATTTAGATGATTATCAAAAAGTCTCTGAGGTTTTTTATGACAAAGATGATGGAAATCCTTATGCTTTCACAGTTTTACATTATATAAGAAAAGTAAGAGAGTAAATAAATGCAAAGAAGTATTTTCGGCGTTTTTACGGCATTTTTATTTGTGATTTGTCTCTTGTGTGCTATTCCAGCATTTCAAAAAAGACGCTATGGCTTAGGGATTTTTCTACTCCTAAATGCCTTTACAAATATTGTTAATACCATCCATGCCTTTTATGGAACACTATTTTAGAAAATTAAAGTTTAGAGGATATCATGACAAATACAACAGATCTTATGTTTCATTGCTCTTTTTGTGGTAAAAGTCAAGAAGAAGTAAAGAAAATCATTGCGGCTAATAATGTTTTTATTTGTAACGAGTGTGTTGAGTTATCGCAAGAAATTATTAGAGAAGAGCTAGCAGAAGATGTCTTGGCTGACTTAGCTGAGACACCTAAGCCAAAAGAATTACTCGATATCTTAAATCAATATGTGGTTGGTCAAGAGCGTGCCAAACGTGCCTTAGCTGTTGCAGTTTATAATCATTACAAACGAGTGAACTTTAAAGAAAATGCCGATGAGACTGATGTTGATTTGCAGAAGTCTAATATTTTGATGATTGGTCCGACAGGATCAGGTAAAACTTTTTTAGCTCAAACCTTAGCTAAAAGTTTGAATGTCCCATTTGCAATTGCTGATGCAACTGCTTTAACAGAGGCAGGTTATGTTGGTGAAGATGTTGAAAATATCTTGTTAAAACTTATTCAAGCAGCTGACTTTAATATTGAACGTGCAGAGCGTGGCATTATTTACGTCGATGAAATTGATAAAATTGCTAAAAAAGGGGAAAATGTTTCAATTACTCGTGACGTATCAGGTGAAGGCGTCCAACAAGCTCTTTTGAAAATTATAGAGGGAACAGTTGCTAGTGTCCCTCCTCAGGGAGGAAGAAAACATCCTCAACAAGAAATGATTCAAATTGATACAAAAAATATTTTATTTATCGTTGGTGGTGCTTTTGATGGTATAGAAGAAATCGTTAAACAACGCTTAGGTGAAAAAGTTATCGGATTTGGTCAAAATAACCGTAAAATTGATGAAGATGGTTCTTATATGCAAGAAATTATCTCTGAGGATATTCAAAAATTCGGACTAATTCCTGAATTTATCGGTCGTTTACCTGTATTTGCTGCCTTAGAGCAACTGACAGTGGATGATCTTGTAATGATTTTAACAGAGCCTAAAAATGCTTTAGTCAAACAATATAAAACACTCTTATCCTATGATGGAGTAGAATTAGAATTTGACGAGGATGCCCTTCAAGCCATCGCGGCCAAAGCTATTGAACGTAAAACAGGTGCTAGAGGACTTCGTTCCATTATCGAAGAGACTATGCTTGATGTCATGTTTGAAGTCCCTAGTCAAGAGGATGTTCAGGCTGTTCGTATCACTAAAGCTGCAGTTGAGGGCACTGATAAACCAATTTTAGAAACAGCTTAGGAGGTCTTATGTCAGAAGAAGTTTTAAATACGCATAATGCTTCCATTCTTTTGAGTGCAGCCTCAAAGGCACATTACCCACAGGATGACTTACCTGAAGTAGCACTTGCAGGTCGTTCAAATGTAGGCAAGTCTAGTTTTATTAATACACTTTTGGGGCGTAAAAATCTTGCTCGCACTTCTAGTAAACCAGGTAAGACACAATTGTTGAATTTTTATGACATTGATGGGAAGTTGCGTTTTGTTGATGTTCCTGGTTATGGGTATGCTAAAGTCTCAAAGGCTGAGCGTGCTAAGTGGGGGAAAATGATTGAGGAGTATTTGACTAGTCGTGATAACCTGCGGGCTGTTGTGAGTTTGGTTGATTTACGTCACGATCCATCGGCAGATGATGTTCAGATGTATGAATTTCTGAAATATTATGAAATTCCTGTCATTGTGGTCGCTACTAAAGCTGATAAGGTTCCTCGAGGAAAGTGGAACAAACATGAGTCGGCTATCAAGAAAAAATTGAACTTTGATTCATCAGATGCCTTTATCATCTTCTCGTCTGTTAACAAAGAAGGCTTAGATCGATCATGGGATATAATTTTAGAACATTTATGATATAAAAACAGAGCTTAACCAGGTGTGATATCGTGTTAAGCTCTATTTGTTATAGTTGAAAACTATGTTAAGCTCTATAAAATCCGTATAACATCTTTTTAAGAATTCATGTTATGATAGTTTCAATATTTTATTGTGGAGGATTTCATGGATAATCATAATTTTGAAAATGAAGGTCAGTTTCAGCGAAAAATGACCAGTCGTCATCTCTTTATGCTATCACTGGGAGGTGTTATTGGAACAGGTCTCTTTTTGAGCTCAGGTTATACTATTGCCCAAGCAGGTCCTTTTGGAGCGATTTTATCCTATTTAGTCGGAGCGATTGTTGTTTATTTGGTGATGCTGTCTCTAGGGGAATTGGCAGTAGCGATGCCAGTGACTGGATCCTTTCATACTTATGCGACAAAATTTATTAGTCCAGGAACAGGATTTACAGTGGCTTGGCTTTATTGGATTTGTTGGACAGTAGCACTAGGGACCGAGTTTTTAGGGGCTGGTATGTTAATGGGAAGGTGGTTCCCAGATGTCCCAGCTTGGATATTTGCTGCCATTTTTGCTGCTATTATTTTTGCGATTAATGCTTTGTCAGTACGTTCTTTTGCTGAGGCAGAGTTTTATTTTTCAAGCATTAAGGTGATTACAATCATCTTATTCATTATTTTAGGGTTATTAGCTATTTTTGGAGTGATTCCGTTTGAAGGAGCAAGCAGTGCGCCACTCTTTCATAACTTAACTAAAGAGGGACTTTTTCCAAATGGGACGATTGCAGTGGTTTCTGTTATGCTGTCTGTTAACTATGCTTTTTCAGGAACAGAATTGATTGGTATTGCAGCAGGAGAAACGGAAAACCCTGTAGAGACTGTTCCTAAGGCTATCAAGACAACTATCGGACGCTTAGTTATCTTTTTTGTCTTGACCATCATTGTGTTAGCGTCACTTTTACCAATGAAAGAAGCGGGAGTGACTGATGCCCCTTTTGTAACGGTATTTGATAAAATGGGAATTCCGTTTGCAGCGGATTTGATGAACTTTGTCATTTTGACAGCTATTTTGTCAGCGGGGAACTCAGGTCTATATGCGTCAAGTCGTATGCTTTGGTCTTTAGCCAATGAGGGAATGTTATCACAAAAAGTTGTTAAAATTAATGATCATGGCGTTCCGATGCGCGCTCTTCTCTTATCTATGGTAGGAGCGGTATTAGCGCTTTTTGCTAGTGTTTATACAGCAGACACTGTTTTCCTCGCTCTAGTCTCGATTGCAGGATTTGCTGTAGTGGCTGTTTGGCTATCCATTCCACTTGCACAGATTAATTTCAGAAAAGCATGGTTAAAGGAGCATAGTGAGGAAGAATTACACTATAAAACACCTTTTAACCCTATTTTACCGTATGTAACCATCACATTATTAGTCATTTCAATTATTGGAATTGCCTGGGATGCTTCCCAACGAGCAGGATTGTATTTTGGGATTCCGTTTATCATAGTGTGCTACCTTTACCACTATTGGCGTTTTAAAAAATTCTAGGAGGAGATATGGGACGTTTTAAAGACCTGTTAGAACAGCAGGAGTACATCATCTTACACGGTGCTTTAGGAACAGAATTGGAATTTCGAGGACATGATGTGTCAGGCAAACTCTGGTCTGCTAAATACTTATTAAGCAATCCCCAGCTGATTAAAGATATTCATAAGGACTATATCCGAGCAGGAGCAGATGTTATAACAACATCAACTTATCAAGCAACTTTTGAAGGCTTGGCTGAGACAGGATTATCTTCTCAAGAAGCTGAAGAGTTGATTCGTTTGACGGTTATATTAGCTAAAGAAGCACGGGATGAGGTGTGGGGAGAGCTTTCTGATGAGGAAAAAGAGGGGCGTTATTACCCACTGATTTCTGGAGATGTAGGTCCCTATGCCGCTTATTTAGCCGATGGTTCTGAATACAGTGGAAACTATGGTGGTATCACCCTTGATGAACTAAAAGATTTTCATCGCCAGCGTATTCATCTGCTATTGGATGAGGGAGTTGACCTTTTAGCTTTAGAAACCATTCCAAATTATCTAGAAGCGCAAGCACTCAGTCAGCTTCTACGTGAGGAGTTTCCAGATGTTGAGGTTTATATCAGTTTTACTTCTCAAGATGGGAAGGTCATTTCAGATGGCACCCCTATCGATAAAATTGCAGAGCTAATCAATAAGACACCACAAATCTTAGCAGTAGGACTCAACTGCTCAGCTCCAGTAATTTACGATGATTTTCTTAAAGAACTGAGAAAGAAAACAAACAAAGCTTTTGTAACCTATCCAAACTCAGGTGAGGTTTATGATGGTAATACACAGAGCTGGCAGGACACCGCTGATACAAGTCGCACACTTCTGGACGATACGATCCGCTGGCATCAGTTAGGTGCTAAAGTAGTTGGAGGCTGCTGTCGTACAAGACCAGAAGATATTAAAACCTTAGCAGAATTTCTAAAATAGAGGCAATAGCCTTTATTTTTTTGTAAAATTAATAAAAAGTGTTGACAAGAGTATCTAGACGTGATATCATATAGAAGGTTTTGAAATAAAACTGACCTAAGACAGCAGGGGAGCGTGCTCATAATAATCCTGCCGAGGCACAAAACGTCATTAAAAAGAACGTATTGTACTTTCGTGTCTAGGTTTGGATGCGTTTTTTTATTGAAACAATCCAGCCCAAAATAATTACGGAGGTAAAACACTAATGAGTCAAGCAAGTATTGCTAAAAAAGCTGAATTGGTTGAAATTTATGCTGAAAAAATGAAAGCAGCTGCATCTATCGTTGTTGTAGATTCACGTGGTTTGACAGTAGAGCAAGATACTGTTCTTCGTCGTAATCTTCGTGAAAACGATGTTGAGTTTAAAGTTGTTAAAAACTCAATTTTACGTCGTGCTGCTGAAAAAGCTGGTCTTGAAAGCCTTTCTGAGATTTTCGTTGGACCAACTGCTATCGCATTTTCAAATGAAGATGTTATTGCACCAGCTAAAGTTATCAACGACTTTACAAAAGAAGCTGAAGCACTTGAAATCAAAGGTGGTGCTATCGAAGGCGCTGTTTCTTCAAAAGAAGAAATCGTTGCTCTTGCGACATTACCAAACAGAGAAGGACTTCTTTCAATGCTCCTATCTGTACTTCAAGCGCCAGTTCGCAATGTTGCTCTTGCAGTCAAAGCGGTTGCAGACAACAAAGAAGAAGACGCTGCTTAATAGCGCCTTTAGTAGCTTAATGCTACAACCTATTTAATATTAAAAACAAAATTTGGAGGAAATCACAATGGCATTGAACATTGAAAACATTATTGCTGAAATTAAAGAAGCTTCAATCCTTGAGCTTAACGATCTTGTAAAAGCTATCGAGGAAGAATTTGGTGTAACTGCGGCTGCTCCTGTAGCGGTTGCTGCAGCTGGTGCTGCTGACGCTGGTGCTGCTAAAGATTCATTCGACGTTGAATTGACATCTGCAGGCGACAAAAAAGTTGGCGTTATCAAAGTTGTTCGTGAAATCACAGGTCTTGGTCTTAAAGAAGCTAAAGCTCTTGTTGATGGTGCACCTGAAGTTATCAAAGAAGGTGTTGCTGCAGCTGAAGCTGAAGACATCAAAGCTAAACTTGAAGAAGCAGGCGCTTCAGTTACTCTTAAATAAGAGTCACATCATAATTAGATTGCGGAATCCCTATTTACCAGTCTTTGAGAGCGATAAGCGATTGATAGAAACTGATAAATTGATTTGGTTTCCTGCCAAAAATCCTGCCAAAATTTCTTTGGCAGGATTTTTGTTTTAATAAATTATCGGGGGGTAGACATTAAATTGTCTACCCCTTTTTTGCGTTTTGGAGGTAATTATGCAAAAGAAGGAACAATCATCACGCCAAATCGTGATGTGTCATCTCGCGTCTATCTTGGGAGTTGATATTGAGAAAGCAACTCAGCTAATTGATGAAATGGAACAAGTAGGTTTAATCCGATTTGATGAATTTGGAAATGTTGGAATATTAGTCTTGGAGGGACAATCATGAAACGTATTACCGCTAATCAGTATCAGACATCAGAGCGATATTATAAACTCCCTAAAGTTTTGTTTGAGAGTGAACGGTATAAGGATATGAAACTGGAGGTTAAGGTAGCCTACGCGGTTTTAAAAGATCGGTTGGAGTTGTCTTTGAGTAAAGGCTGGATTGATGAGGATGGGGCAATTTATTTGATTTATTCCAATTCAAATCTGATGGCACTTTTAGGCTGTTCAAAGTCAAAATTACTCTCTATCAAGAAAACCTTACGTGAATATGGCTTAATTGATGAAGTCCAACAGTCTTCTAGTGAAAAAGGTCGACTGGCAAATAAAATTTACTTGGGGGAATTAGAACATGAACCTACCCCAGTCTCCGATTCAAACGGGGCTAGTGTTAAAAAAACACCAGGGGGGTCTCAAAGAAAGACGGGGCCGGTCTTAAATTCAGCCCCTAGTGAGACTGAAGGAAGTGAGACTAAATATAGTGAAACTGAAGGGAGTGATTTCCTTATTGAGGACGAGGAGGAGATTCAGCTAGTAGATGACAAACAAGAAGAAAACTTTACTCAAAAAGTAGATGCTGTGACCAAGTACGATCGAGACTATATTTGGGGTTTGGTTCATGACCAGTTAAGACAGACAGGTCTATCTCAATCGGCTAGTGACTATGCCATGATTTATTTTAGTGACCGTTATCAGTATGCTTTGGAACATATGCGATTTGCTCGGTCAGCGGAAGTGATAGCTGAATACGTGTTTAATGGAGTGCTGTCAGAGTGGACCAAGCAACTGAGACGACAAGAAGTAAAAGGAGGTGAATAAGATGATTTGGTGGATACTAGGTGGAATCTATCTGATTTCTATCATCATTTTGATTGTTGAAATCATCTGTGCACCAGAAATGGATGATCATATATAGGCAAGAGTTTTACAAGTGTAAGGCTCTTTTTTATTTGGAAAGAGAGGAAGAATGAAATTTTTAGATTTATTTGCTGGGATAGGTGGTTTTAGGCTAGGAATGGAATCACAGGGCCATGATTGTTTGGGCTTTTGTGAAATTGATAAATTCGCTAGAACATCCTACAAAGCCATGTTTAACACAGAAGGAGAAATAGAATATCATGACATTAAAGAGGTCACAGACTATGACTTTAGACAATTTAGAGGGCAAGTGGAGGTTATCTGCGGGGGATTTCCTTGCCAAGCTTTTTCACTCGCAGGCAGACGACTGGGATTTGAAGATACTCGAGGGACTCTCTTTTTTGAGATTGCTCGAGCGGCCAAACAAATCCAACCACGTTTTCTATTTTTGGAAAACGTCAAAGGCCTACTCAATCACGACAAGGGACGGACGTTCGCCACAATCCTCTCCACGCTGGATGAATTGGGGTATGATGTCGAATGGCAGGTGCTTAACAGCAAGGACTTCCAAGTCCCGCAAAACAGAGAACGGGTCTTTATTATCGGACATTCTAGAAGATACCGTTCCAGATTCATATTTCCTCTCAGAAGAGAAGACAGCCCAGCTCATCTTGAAAGGCTAGGAAATATCAATCCCTCTAAACATGGTTTGAATGGTGAAGTCTATCTGACGAGTGGACTTGCTCCTACACTAACAAGAGGTAAAGGAGAGGGGGCAAAAATCGCCATTCCAGTCTTAACACCAGATAGACTAGAAAAACGGCAACATGGTCGTCGACTTAAGGACAATCAAGACCCTATGTTTACTTTGACAAGTCAAGACAGACACGGAGTTGTTGTCGTAGGAAATCTGCCGACTAGCTTTGACCAGACTGGAAGAGTATTTGACATATCTGGCTTGTCACCGACTTTGACCACCATGCAAGGTGGAGACAAGGTGCCAAAGATTTTGCTGAGGGAGGAACTGCCATTTCTGAAAATCAAGGAAGCCACAAAAACAGGCTACGCAAAGGCAACTCTTGGAGACTCTGTCAATCTGGCTTATCCAGACTCAACCAAACGTAGGGGACGTGTGGGAAAGGGAATATCCAATACTCTAACGACTTCAGACAATATGGGAGTGGTGGTTGCTGCTTTGGAATATCGACAGGATAAGTGGTATGAAGTCACAGGCATTGTCTTAGAGGGGAAACTTTATCGCCTGAGAATCAGACGACTGACACCAAGAGAGTGTTTCAGACTTCAAGGCTTTCCTGACTGGGCTTATGAAAGAGCAGAGGGGGTTTCTAGTAAGAGCCAACTATACAAACAGGCCGGCAATAGTGTAACGGTGACGGTTATTGAAGCCATTGCCAGAGAATTTAGAAGAATGGAAGAGGAAGAAAAACATGAACCTACTACATAAGAAAAGTATCCTAGAGTGTACTGAATTAGAAGAACGTATTCACCAAGTTGAAACCAATCAGTTACTGCAAAAGATACTGTCGCTCCCCAATTTTGATTGTGACTTTGAGGTGACTTTTGAAGATGATTACCACAAAGAGATGAATGATCCCCTATTCTACGAATCCAATCTTCATCGAATTTCGGATTTTATGGAAACTAGGGATATTAAAAATGGTGTAGATACTCTCTTGACGAAAGACAATCACCTGGCCTTTCGTGCCTTTGGTGAAAATTATTCTGCTAGGGGTAAGGATGGCATTTTAACGACTTTAGTGACGGTCAAGTGCTTTGGTGAAGGACGGATGCCCATTGATATGAGTCGCTATTTCTCAACTCCTGAACCAACAGTTGAAAATAGCCTAACCCTATAAGGAGGTGCCTATGCTTGAGGTATATCTAGGAAATAATGCCAATACAAATCAAGATTTACTAACCCTTTTGACGACCTATGGTGTGACTTATCGTTGTATAAAAGCGTGTGATGTAAACCGTGAAATCTTACTGTCACTCTTTGCCAAAACAATGGATTGTTTTGAGTTGCTGTCGCCACGATTTCTTCGCTTTAAGCGTCAATATTCGATAAGTTTGAATGAGATGATTCAGCTTATTCTACAAAAGCCAGACCAAAACCTTCGTTTGCCTCTCATTGTCTGCCAGAATCATGTCTATCCAGCTATTGGGTTAGATGAAGTGCGAACCTTTCTTCCCAGACAGGTAAAAGAAGAGCTGTTTCAGGCCAGCCTGATGAAACAAGTGACAGGGTAGGTGTGAAGATGAATGAACGATTTTGGGACAATTTAGAAATCATTCTGGCAGAAAAAGACCTCACTTGGGCAGAACTAGCTCGCAAAGTATTCAAAGGTCAATATGTTTATCCAAGTGAGTTTAATCGCCTCTATCAAAAATTACGGCATTACAAATCCAATCGTCTAATGCCACAGACAAGATGGGTTGAGCGAATCGTTCTAGTCTTAGATATTGATTATGAAGATTTATTCAAGAGGTGACAATGATAAGGATAGTGTTGTTTTATCTAGCCATACAGCTTAACGGACTTCTGGTGAGTTTATACTTACAAGAGTATATGACGATTAAGGTCTTAGTCTTGCTACAATTGGTCCTATTAAGTGTGACTTGCTTAGAGATTGCCCGTCATAAAACTGTTCAATTAAAAATTGTGGGCGTACAAAATCGCCTAAGTTGGTTGCTTCTTGGCTTTGTGGCTATGGTTGCTTTTGCAGTCTTCATCAGCTTCCTATTTCCAGGTCAGACTAGGAATCAAGCGGTATTGGTACAAGTAGGAAAACAGGTTCCTCCTATTATCTTTTTATTGTTTCTGGTCAATGCAAGTATCCTTGAAGAGATTGTTTATAGGCAATTGCTGTGGGAAAAATTGACATTCCCTTTTGTACAAATAGGCGTGACCAGTTTTCTCTTTGTTCAATCCCATGGCCCCAATCAGTTAGGGAGTTGGCTCATGTATAGCTGTCTTGGCTTGACCTTGGCTGCTGTTCGATTGAAAACTGATTGTATGACGGCAATCATCTTACATTTACTTTGGAATAGTTTGGCTTATGTCGTAACTTTCTTGTGATACCAAAATCAAGAGTGTTTCCGTATTATGGAAACACCTTATGTTTGAGAGGGAATCGAAAAAAAGAGGAGGTCACCATGTCATCTGAACAACAAGAACGTCAAGCGATGCAATACGTGGAAAGAAGTAGTTTATTGACAGTCAGAACCCTCTTAAAGCTCTTAGAATGGTCGGCTAGGCAAGCCTTAGCTCAAGATTCAGCTTATAAGATTGGGGTTCAAAAACTGGAAGAACTCCTTCAAAGCCCTTACGCAATTGAAGCGATAGATGTTAGTAAAGACATACTGGATAAGCCAATCGATGTGGAGAAATTTAAGGAGTTGATGGAGTCAGAAAAACTGCCAATCGCAATTAGTTGGCAAAAAGATTATCTCTACTTTTATGCCAAGGATAAGACCTTGCTCGATCATCACTTGGATGAATTGTTGAAGAAACTGATGTCTAATCCAGAGAAGCTAGAAGGTTTAACCTTTGATAAAACCTTGGACCAAGAGATAGAACTAGCCAAAGAGAAAATTAGAGTGACAGAACCTTCGGCAGTCAAAACCAAGGAGGTGACCTTGTAATGTATTCCAGGCAAAAAGCATTTGTCTTTGGTCTCTTGGGTCTCGCCTTTGGTTATTTCTGCCATCGTCTAACCCTGCTCTATGATAGTTTAACCAATGCCCCACCTATGGAACGATTTGCCTACCTCTTAGGAGAGGGGTTAAATCAGGTTTTCAATCCTTTATGGCTATTTTCCTTTACTCAAAAATCTCTTCTTGCCTTTATCCTTGGGGTTCTAACGATGACACTAGTCTATCTTTATGTATCGACAGGACAGAAGGTCTATCGAGAAGGGGAAGAATACGGTTCTGCACGATTTGGAACCAATAAGGAAAAGCGGAACTTTTACAGTAAGAATCCTTTTAATGACACGATTTTGGCTCGTGATGTTCGTCTAACCTTATTGGAAAAGAAGAAACCCCAGTTTGACCGAAATAAAAACTTGATTGTCATTGGGGGTTCTGGGGCAGGCAAGACCTTTCGCTTTGTGAAACCCAACCTTATCCAACTTAATTGTTCCAATATTGTCGTAGATCCTAAAGACCATTTGGCTGAGAGGACAGGTAAACTCTTTTTAGAAAACGGTTATCAGGTCAAAGTTTTAGACTTGGTTAATATGACCAATTCAGACGGTTTTAATCCCTTTCGTTATGTAGAAACAGAGAATGATTTGAACCGCATGTTAACGGTCTATTTTAACAATACCCGTGGGTCTGGTTCACGCAGTGATCCATTTTGGGACGAGGCTTCTATGACATTGGTGAGAGCTATTGCCTCTTATTTGGTAGATTTTTACAATCCACCAGGAAGTTCTAAGCAAGAGCAGGAAGCAAGACGTAAGAGTGGCCGTTATCCAGCCTTTTCTGAGATTGGGAAACTCATCAAACTCTTATCAAAGGGAGACAATCAGGACAAAAGTGTTCTTGAAGTCCTGTTTGAAGATTATGCTAAAAAATATGGTCACGAAAACTTTACCATGCGAAACTGGGCGGATTTTCAAAACTATAAGGATAAGACCTTGGATTCGGTCATTGCTGTGACGACCGCTAAGTTCGCCCTTTTTAATATTCAATCGGTGATTGATTTGACGCAAAAAGACACTATGGATTTGAAAACGTGGGGCACTCAAAAGACCATGGTATATCTTGTTATTCCAGACAATGATACGACCTTTCGTTTTCTATCTGCATTATTTTTCTCTACGGTTTTCTCCACTTTGACCAGACAGGCTGATGTGGACTTTAAAGGGCAACTGCCTATTCATGTTAGAAGCTATCTGGATGAGTTTGCGAATGTCGGAGAAATCCCAGACTTTGCTGAACAAACCTCAACAGTTCGTTCTAGGAATATGAGTCTTGTGCCTATTCTCCAAAATATTGCTCAACTCCAAGGACTTTATAAGGAAAAAGAGGCTTGGAAAACTATACTGGGGAACTGTGACAGCCTCCTCTATTTGGGTGGAAATGACGAGGAAACTTTCAAATTTATGAGTGGTCTATTAGGCAAACAAACCATTGATGTCAGAAGTACCAGTCGTTCTTTTGGGCAGACTGGCTCAAGTTCTACCTCTCATCAGAAAATTGCCCGTGACTTGATGACGGCTGATGAAGTAGGGAATATGAAACGAGATGAGTGTCTTGTACGCATTGCAGGGGTTCCTGTTTTTCGAACCAAGAAATATTTTCCACCCAAACATAAGAATTGGAAATGGCTTGCGGATAAGGAAACCGATGAACGGTGGTGGCACTATCATATCAATCCCCTAACCGCTGAGGAAGAGCTAGAATTGTCAGGCCATAAAATAAGGGATTTAAGCACAGAAACGACACTACATTAATAGAAATGAGGAATTATATGAATCAAAAACTAACAGGCTTTGTTTACGGAGTGGACGCCAGCTCCATGTTCTCCCAAGCCATGTCTCTATTACAAAAAGGCTTAATTGCAGTAGGAGCCTTTCTTGTTGTCATGGGCATTATCAACCTTTCA
Source organism: Streptococcus porcorum (assembly GCF_053203725.1). Lineage (NCBI taxonomy): Bacteria > Bacillati > Bacillota > Bacilli > Lactobacillales > Streptococcaceae > Streptococcus > Streptococcus porcorum. The sequence continues at coordinate 47,432 of NZ_JBRUDG010000013.1, forward strand.
ACCAACATTAAAGATGGTGGGCCAGGTGTCCGAAATGCTATTCTAGAAATTGTTGGTGGGGTCATGGTGGGAGCCGCTGGTGCTTTTGTGACTCAGATTACCATTTAGGGGAGGATAGCACATGACATGATAATGAATTTTACGTCACCTTTTGTATTTCTAGCCTCTGAAAAAGTATCTAGCGATAGCCTTTTTGAAGGGTTTCATGTGGATTTAGAATCAACCGCCAACTTGGTTAAGTCACTAGCGGACTTTAATCCGACGGTGTGGTCTTACATGACAGCCATTACCAAGGGGATTATGCAACCCTTGGGAGTAGCTATTCTTGCGGTTGTTCTCGTACTCGAATTTTCAAAAATGGCCAAGAAAATTGCAAACTCAGGTGGTGCAATGACCTTTGAAGCCATGGCACCTATGATTGTCAGCTACATCATGGTCGCGGTCGTGATTACCAATACGACGGTTATTGTGGAAGCCATTATTGCCATTGCCTCTTATGTTATTGAACAAGTGGCAAGTCTTGTCACGAATGGTGGTGCTAATTATGATACCATTTCAGGCATTAAGGGATCTGGAATTGTAGGAAAAATGATTATTGGCTTTTTTGCGATTCTCATTTGGTTGGTACGAATGGCCAGCATCATGGTTGTCAATATCTTGATTACCATTCGCTTTATCCAACTCTATCTGATGATTCCTTTTGCTCCTGTTACCATTCCAACCTTTCTTAGTGATGACTGGAGAAGTGTTGGGATTGGTTACCTTAAAAACATCATGGTCTATGCCATTCAAGGTATTTTGATTTTTCTAATTGTATCTCTTGTTCCCTTGTTTGAATCGGCTGGAAAGATTGCCGTATCAAATGGAGCTGGAGTGATGGAATCACTCGCCATTATGTTTGGTGGCTTGGTACAGGCCATATTGTTAATCATTGCCTTAGTTGGCAGTCAACGAACCGCCCGAAGTATTTTGGGGATGTAGGAGGAAGGGAGTCACTATCTCGCCTCCTCTTTTTATAGCTTACTTAGATTGGAGAACATTTATGAACACTCGTGTCTTTAAGGACATCTCAAAGGTTCAACACAGGGCATGGCTAGGATTTACAACTAGACAGGTTATTTTTGTATTTCCAGCCGTCGCCATAACCATTTTGGTATTGGGCTTGAACCTATTTTACTGGCAATTTGGGGATTGGTTTGTCTATGGTTTTGTTTTTAGCTTTACCATTCCACTCATGTTATTTGGAGTCTATCGCCCCAATGACTTACCATTTGAAACCTATCTCAGGTACCGATTTCATTATGAACTAACAGTGCCAGACCGTACAATAACTGGAAGAAAAGGAGACCAACGTGAAAAAATTAAAACACTCAATGAAACCAAAGACATCTTCTAATGACCAAAAGCAAAAGACGAAAACACAGAAACAGGAGATTAGACCTTCTACCATAAATACGTTAGCTTATCAAGGGCTTTTTCAGAATGGCCTTATGCAGGTCAGTCCAAGTTACTTCTCACAAACCTATCTCTTAGGAGATATTAATTATCAAACAGTTGGCTTAGACGATAAGGGAGCTATTGTTGAGAAATATTCCGATTTAATCAATTCACTGGATGATAAGACCAATTTCCAATTGACTATTTTCAATCAAAAAGTCAATCTGGAAAAATTCCGTAAGAGTATTCTCTATCCCTTACAGGAAGATGGGTTTGATGCTTATCGTGATGAATTGAATCGCATGATGGATGCCAACTTAGAGGCGGGTGAGAACAACTTTTCAGCTGTCAAGTTTCTTTCATTTGGCAAGAGCGACCAAACACCAAAACTAGCTTTTCGTTCTCTGTCACAGATTGGGGAATATTTCAAGAGTGGCTTTTCAGAGATTGATGTATCTCTTGGTCTGCTCGGTGGAGAGGAGCGAGTGAATGTCCTTGCGGATATGTTGCGGGGTGAAAATCATTTACCGTTTTCTTACAAGGATTTGACCCTCTCAGGTCAATCCACCAAACACTTTATTGCCCCAACCTACCTTTCCTTTAAACACAAAAATCATATTGAATTGGACGATCGATTATTACAGATTGTCTATGTTCGTGACTATGGCATGGAGTTAGGGGATAAATTTATTCGAGACTTGATGCAGTCAGATTTGGAAGTGATGATTAGTCTGCATGCTAAAGGCTCTACCAAGTCTGAAACCATGACCAAGCTACGAACCAAGAAGACCTTGATGGAATCGCAAAAGATTGGGGAACAACAAAAGATGGCTCGGACTGGAATCTATTTGGAGAAGGTCGGCCATGTTCTTGAAAACAACATCGATGAAGCAGAAGCTCTTCTTCAAACCATGACCCAGACAGGAGATAAGCTGTTTGACACCGTATTTCTAATTGGAGTGCTTGCGGATACTGAAGACCAACTCAAACAATCTCTTGGTATTATCAAGCAAGTGGCAGGGTCTAATGATATGATTATCGATAACTTGACCTATATGCAAGAAGCTGCTTTTAATAGTCTCTTGCCATTTGGGAAGAACTATCTTGAAGGTGTTTCTCGGTCTCTATTGACTTCAAACATTGCCGTGAATGCACCTTGGACTTCCGTTGATATTCAGGACAAGGGTGGGAAATTTTATGGCATCAATCAAATCTCAAGTAATATCATCAGTATTGACCGTGGCAAGTTAAATACTCCGTCAGGTTTGATTTTAGGGACTTCTGGAGCGGGCAAAGGGATGGCGACAAAACATGAAATCATCTCTACAAAGCTCAAGGAAGCAGATAGTGATACTGAAATTATTATTGTTGATCCAGAAAATGAGTACAGTATAATCGGCCAAGCCTTTGGTGGGGAGAGTATTGATATTGCTCCAGATTCCACTACCTTCTTAAATGTCTTAGATCTATCTGATGAGAATATGGATGAGGATCCGGTTAAGGTTAAGTCCGAATTTCTCTTGTCTTGGATTGGGAAGCTCTTGGATCGCAAAATGGATGGTCGTGAGAAGTCCTTGATTGACCGTGTGACACGCTTGACCTATAAGCATTTTGACACACCGTCCTTGGTCGAATGGGTCTTTGTCTTAGCTCAACAACCTGAACAGGAAGCTAAGGACTTGGCACTGGATATGGAACTCTATGTGGAAGGGTCGCTGGACATATTTTCACATCGGACCAATATTAAAACAGACAGTCATTTCCTGATTTACAATGTCAAAAAGTTAGGCGATGAATTAAAACAGATTGCCCTCATGGTTATCTTTGACCAGATTTGGAATCGTGTGGTGAAAAATCAAAAACTAGGCAAGAAGACCTGGATTTACTTTGATGAAATGCAGCTTCTCTTATTGGACAAGTATGCCTCTGATTTTTTCTTTAAACTCTGGAGTCGTGTCCGTAAGTATGGGGCGATACCGACAGGTATTACTCAGAATGTAGAAACGCTTCTTTTGGATGCTAATGGCAGACGCATTATTGCCAATAGCGAGTTTATGATTCTATTAAAACAGGCTAAGAGCGATCGCGAAGAATTGGTGCATATGCTTGGACTTTCCAAGGAACTGGAGAAATACTTGGTCAATCCTGAAAAAGGGGCAG
>NZ_JBRUDG010000014.1:0-46461 GCF_053203725.1 Streptococcus porcorum
GATCAAACTCTCATTAAAAAAGTTTGAGCTCACGCTCTTCTTGTCATCGCTGACTTATTGTTTCTTGACAGGTTACTTTCGTAACCCTGCACGTTTGGTTCGTCTTGTTCAGTTTTCAAAGGTCTTTGTCGCTCTCTCGCGACAACTATATTAGTATAGCATGATAATTGATGGATTGTCAACACTTTTTTTCATTTTTTTATACCTCTATTGAATTTAGGAAAAGAAGACGACAACAACTTAGGGGCATTTGATTTAAACATCAAAAAAGAGAAGACCGTCGGGTCTCCCCTTTCTTAATATTTTATCTGCCATGGCTAACAAAGATTCCCTATTTTAGAAATAGAGATAAAAACTGATACCTACTTCATATTTGAATCAACTTAATTTTTCGTACAGTGGAGTAAGATAGTTTTCTTCCTCCCGTTTACGACGACTTAAACCTTCATAAGCACAATCTAGCAAAATTCTAGCAAAATCATTCACTAATTGTTCATCCTCATCTGAAATATCTATACTAGAAAACTTTTTACGTAAAAATTTATAATCACGGCCTAACACATCATAAAATCTATTAGATTTGATAATATTTTCAAATGCATCTAAATTAGTCAATAAACCTAAATGAAATGCTGCCACAGAAAATGTCTCTGAGAATTTTTGTGCGCAAACACTCCTAAACTCTATCGTTCCTCTCGTCGTCAAATCCTGATACTGGTAACTTCTATGATGCTCTAAATCATTTATTATAGGAAAAATAACCTGTGTTTCCCCTTGTAAGTTATACGCTGTTATTGAAGCAAATGACATATAGTCCTTTACCTTTATTGGAGGAAAATAATAAATTTCTCCTTTCCTTTGAACAGTAAAAAGAGCACTATTTGATAAATAATCAAAAAAATCTTCCTCAGATTGAAATTCTCTTGAATTTACCCCAACATTTTCTTCAAACAAGCCATGCATTGATTTTTCCCAAAATACATCTCGTGAAATAGAGGTATTCCAACTTGAGTCTTTAAAGCGAGAATTCGCAAACAAATAAGCTTTGACAGGTTCAATCGCATTAAATAAATTGATGACTTTGATATAGTTACTTCTTGATACATCTAATTGTACTTGATTCCCACAAATAAAAGCACCATATTGAGGATAGTGATGACATTGTTTGAATCCCTCTTTTTCTGATAAGGCAAGATAAGACATTAGCATTCTGTAACGGTCAGTTTTTACAGGACTGTTGTCATTTTTATCCCAATTAGGATTTACACCTATTCCTACAATCTCATGATCATAGCGATCAAGATATGACTGAATAACGGATAAATATCGTTGAAACCTCATATCAACTTCTTGAATATGTTCAACTTTTCCAAAAGCAATTTCAATTGTTGTATAGGACACTTCAAATAATATCCTATCCTCATTTACTTTTGAAAATAATTGAATAGGAAAATTATCATCATCATATTTTTCTATCTCAAAACCTAAATCACTGATCAAATGGACGAATAAAGACTTGCAAACCTCAATATTAGTAGCTTCTTGTTTCTTACTTACAATGGGAAATTCTAATTCAACACCAATAAATAAGGTGGGATCTTCCTTCAGAGAGTTTAAGTAACGTTCCTTTAAAAATTCTACTGCATATTTTTTTTCCATAAGTCATTATAGCAAATTTTATAAGAAATTAAAAACGCCTGCTTACGAAAAGATTCAAAACTTAAACCATTTCGTAAACAAGCGTTACTATTAACAATATGATGAGTGTTACCGCTGAGAATATCTCAGCGGCAGACCAGAGCTAGACTAAGGGTTTAAACCCCATCATCATAACACTCAACAAAATTGATGAATTAAACCAACTCGATGATTGCCATTGGGGCTGCATCACCACGACGTGGTTCAGTTTTTAGGATACGAGTGTATCCACCGTTACGTTCTGCATAACGAGGTGCGATTTCTGAGAAAAGTTTTTGAAGCGCAGTAGTTGATGTGTACTTATCTGTTGCTTCGTCGTAGTTCTCAGATGCAATTTCGTTACGAACAAATGCTGCTGCTTGACGACGTGCATGAAAATCACCACGTTTACCAAGAGTAATCATTTTTTCAACTGTTTTGCGGATTTCTTTTGCACGAGCTTCAGTTGTTACGATTGATTCATTGATCAAAAGATCAGTAGTCAAATCACGAAGCATTGCTTTACGTTGTGAGCTAGTGCGTCCTAGTTTACGGTAAGCCATTTTGTCCTCCTATATTATTTATCGTTTTTAAGCCCTAAACCAAGGTCTGATAGTTTTACTTTAACTTCTTCTAGACTCTTACGGCCAAGGTTTCTTACTTTCATCATTTCAGGCTCTGTTTTCTCTGTTAAATCAAGCACTGTATTGATACCTGCTCGTTTTAAACAGTTATATGAGCGTACAGACAAATCAAGTTCCTCAATGATGCGATCCAACACTTTATCATCTGACACTTTTTCTGTTTCTTTCATAACATCCGTTACCATGGCAACTTCTGTTAAATCAGTAAATAGATTTAAGTGTTCAATCAAGACACGTGCTGATAAGCCTAGCGCATCCTCAGGAATGATTGTTCCATTTGTCATGATTTCAATCGTTAATTTATCAAAACCATCATTGCTACCTACACGAGCAGGTTCAACTTGATAATTAACTTTCTTAACTGGCGTATAGATTGAATCTACTGCCAATGTCCCTACTGGTGCATCATCTTTTTTATTTTCTTCGGCAGGAATATAACCGCGATTTTTATTTACTGTCAATTGCATTTGGACACTGTGGCCTTCAGCAATTGTAAAAAGATAATGATCAGGGTTAACAATTTCGATATCACTATCTGTCAAGATATCTCCAGCAGTTACTGCTGTCGGTCCTTGAACATCCAGTTCAATAATCTTTTCGTCTTCGACGTAAGATTTTACAGCAAGCCCTTTCACATTAAGGATAATTTGCATCACATCTTCGCGGACACCTGGTACAGTATCAAATTCGTGGAGTACTCCATCAATTTTAATTGATGTTACAGCCGCACCTGGAAGGGAGGACAATAGTACACGACGAAGTGAATTACCTAAAGTCGTACCGTACCCACGCTCAAGAGGTTCGATTACAAACTTGCCATAATCTTTATTTTCATCAATTTTTGTTATTATTGGTTTTTCAAACTCAATCATTTATATACTCCCTCTTAAACGAAAAGTTGTGTAATCTATTATTACTGATTATACACGACGACGTTTTGGAGGACGAGCACCATTATGTGGTACAGGAGTCACATCACGGATTGCCGTTACTTCAAGACCAGCAGCAGCAAGAGCACGAATAGCTGACTCACGACCTGAACCAGGACCTTTTACAGTTACTTCAACTGTTTTAAGACCATGTTCTTGTGCAGATTTAGCAGCAGCCTCTGATGCCATTTGTGCTGCAAATGGTGTAGATTTTTTAGAACCTTTAAAACCAAGAGCACCTGCAGATGACCAAGCAAGAGCGTTACCATGCACATCAGTAATCATAACAATAGTGTTATTAAAAGTTGCGTGAATATGAGCAATACCAGATTCGATATTCTTTTTCACACGACGTTTACGTGTTGGTTTAGCCAATTTTTTTACCTCCTTATTTTAATTATTTTTTCTTACCTGCAATCGCAACAGCTTTACCTTTACGAGTGCGAGCATTGTTTTTAGTATTTTGTCCACGGACAGGAAGTCCACGACGATGACGGATTCCACGATATGAACCGATTTCCATCAAACGTTTAATGTTTAAGTTAACCTCACGACGAAGATCACCTTCAACTTTGATTGCATCTACTTCACGACGGATAGCATCTTCTTGATCAGATGTTAAATCTTTAACACGGATATCTTCTGAAACGCCTGCAGCTGCTAAGATTTTTTTAGATGTTGCAAGTCCGATACCGTACACATAAGTCAATGAAATTACTACGCGTTTATCATTTGGAATATCAACTCCAGCAATACGTGCCATTTTTTCTCCTTTCTACTCTCTTATCCTTGACGTTGTTTGTGTTTTGGATTTGTTGGACAAATAACCATAACACGACCGTTACGACGAATAACTTTGCAGTATTCGCAAATTGGTTTAACCGATGGTCTTACCTTCATGTTTTAATCCCTCCAATTATTTCGATTATTTAAAGCGGTATGTGATGCGTCCACGTGTCAAATCATACGGACTCAACTCAACTGTAACGCGGTCACCTACCAAAATACGAATGTAATTTTTGCGGATTTTTCCTGATACGGTTGCTAGAATCTGATGCCCATTTTCTAATTCAACAGTAAACATGGCATTAGGCATGGTTTCCACAACCTTACCTTCAATTTCAATCACATCTTCTTTTGCCACGCAAAAGTACCCCCTAAATTTCGATTTGATTTCCTCTGGTGACAGAGGTAACAATTATAAGTCAGACTAAACTAGTATATCATGAGTTTTGTCTTTATGCAAGCAGGAACTCGCTATTATTTTAAACCAGATATAGCTTTTTCAATGTCTGAGAAAACAGCAGTAATTTCTTGGTCTCCCTCAATATCATGCACTAAACCTTTAGCACGATAATGTTCAATAATGGGTTGCCCTTGAGCAATATTAACCTCTAAACGACGTTTTACAGATTCTGGTTTATCGTCTTCACGTTGATAAAAATCAGCTTCATTGTAACCTTCTGCTGGTGGATTAAATACTTTATGGAAAGTTTCTCCTGTCTCACGATGGATGATTCGTCCGCTTAAGCGCTCCACTAATTTACTTGAGTCAATATCGATATTAATAACACCTTGTAAATTAATACCTAACTTAGCTAGGGTTTCATCTAAGGCATGTGCTTGTTCAATAGTACGTGGATAGCCATCTAAAAGGAAGCCTTTTTCTTTGATATCAGCTTGCTCTAAGCGCTCTCTAACAATACCATTTGTTACTTCATCAGGAACTAGATCCCCTTTATCGATAAAACCTTTAGCCAAAATGCCCATTTCAGTCTGATTCGCCATTGCTGCACGGAACATATCCCCAGTTGAAATGTGAATCACACCAAATTCTTCAACGATTTTTGCTGCTTGAGTTCCTTTACCTGCTCCTGGTAAACCCATGATTAAAAGATTCATGTTGTCTCTCCTTATTTTGTTTTTAAATAAATTTATCAACGATCGATAAATTTATTTAAAAACAAAATAGAAGGTTGACAAGGTCAACCTATATTCTATTCTGTTACATTCATAAATCCAACATACTTTCTCTTAAGAAGATACCCTTCCAATTGTTTCATACCCTCAATACCTGTTGAAATCAAGATTAATAAACTTGTTCCTCCTAATCCAAGAATTGAAGGCAAATCAAACATATATTGAGCGATAATTGGAACTAGGGCAATAAAGGCCAGGAATAGTGACCCGATAGTTGCTAATTTCTTCAATAAAGAGGATAAGAATTTTTCTGTTTCTTGTCCTGGACGAACACTGTGAATATAAGAGCCATTTTTTTGTAAGTTCTCTGCAGTCTTTTCAGGATTAACCTGTACAAATGTATAAAAGAACGAGAATAACACAATCAAAGCTGCATAAACAAGCATTCCACTAATCGTTTGATAGGAGAAAAAGTTTTGCAAACTATCTAACCACGGGATATCTTTGTTTCCGTTTCTAAAAAACTGCAAAATTGAAATAGGGGCAGTTGTTATAGAACTGGCAAAAATAACTGGAATAACCCCTGCAGGGTTTACTTTAAGAGGTAAGTACGAACTCGTTGGAGCTCCTTGAACTAATTTAGTATATTGAATTGGAATTTTATATTCTGCTTGTTGAACAAATGTTGTAAAGAAAATGATCAGCAGAATAGAGAGAATTAAAATCCCGACAAAAATATAGGAGTTATTTAATTCACTTGGGCGAATATTCACAAATTTATCTTGATATATTTGTGAAATCATACTTGGAATTGATGAGATTATCCCCGAGAAGATAATCATTGATACACCATTTCCAAACCCTTTATCTGTAATCTGTTCTCCCAACCAAGTGACAATAACACTTCCTGTTGTTAATATCGAACCAATCAACAGATAAGTTCTTATATTAGGAGTTGAAACAAGTGATGTACTAGATAAGGCATTAAACCCTGCTGTAATAGTAATAGATTGAATCATTGCTAATACTAGAGAAATATATCTCGTCGCTTGGTTTAATTTTCGTCTCCCAACTTCACCCTGTTTGCTCCACTCAACAAACTTAGGTAAAATGTCCATTTGCAATAACTGTACAATGATAGAAGCTGTAATATATGGACTCACTCCCATTGAAAAAACAGAAAAGTTGCTCATGGCATTTCCACTAACTAAGTTCAACATATTCAAGAAAGGTAGATCACTCAATTGTTCCAAGCTTTTAGCATTGATGCCAGGTACTGTAATATGTGTACCTAATCGAAATACAAAAATGATAAAAATAGTAAATAGAATCTTAGATCTCACATTTTTTATCTTTAATGCATCTTTTAGTAATTTAAAGAACATAATGAGTTACTCCTCATTAGATAGTTTCTACAGAACCACCTTTTGCAGTAATTGCTGCTTCTGCTGATTTAGAGAATTTAGCTGCTTTAACAGTTAATTTCTTAGTCAATTCACCGTTACCCAAGATTTTTACACCTGATTTTTCAGCTTTAACGATTCCAGCTTCAATAAGTACTGCTGGAGTTACTTCTGCACCATCTTCAAAAACATTTAATTGATCAAGGTTTACAAGTGCATACTCTTTAGCATTGATGTTAGTAAATCCGCGTTTTGGAAGACGACGGAACAATGGTGTTTGACCACCTTCAAAACCTGGACGAACTCCGCCACCTGAACGAGCTTTTTGACCTTTTTGACCGCGACCTGAAGTCTTACCGTTACCTGATGATGTACCACGACCAACGCGGTTGCGAACTTTACGTGAACCTTCTGCAGGTTTTAATTCATGAAGTTTCATTATTCTATTTTCTCCTTATTTGTAAAATGCTAGCGCCTTTGAGCTGGGTAAGGACTCGAACTCAAAAACTCGCCTATACTCAAAATTACTTTTAAGTCGCAAAGAAACTCTTTGCGACTTAAAATTTCTTATTTAACGTCTTCAACAGTTACCAAGTGTGAAATAGCATTAACCATACCAAGAATAGCTGGGTTAGCTTCTTTTACAACTGAACTGTTTAATTTACCAAGTCCAAGAGCAACAACTGTTTTACGTTGTTCTGGTTTGCGTCCGATTGGAGACTTAGTCAAAGTAATTTTAATTTGAGCCATGTTAATCTCCTTTCTTATGCTAAGTCAGAAACTGAGATGCCACGTAAAGCAGCAACTTCTTCTGCACGTTTAAGTTGTTTCAAACCTTCAACAGTTGCACGAACAATATTGATTGGAGTGTTTGAACCAAGTGATTTTGAAGTAATGTCATGTACACCAGCCAATTCGATGACCGCACGAACAGCACCACCAGCTGCAACTCCAGCTCCTTCCACAGCAGGTTTCAACAATACTTTTGCCCCACCAAATTCTGAACGAACTTCATGAGGAATTGTTGTACCAACCATAGGAACTTCAATCATGTTCTTCTTAGCAGCTTCAACTGCTTTACGAATAGCTTCAGGTACTTCTTGAGCTTTACCAGTACCGAAACCAACGCGACCGTTACGATCTCCAACAACCACTAAAGCTGCAAAACGAAGACGACGTCCACCTTTGACAACTTTAGTAACACGGTTGATGGCAACAACGCGTTCTTCAATTTCAACTGCATTATCTTTAAATGCCATTTTTCAGTGTCCTCCCTATTAGAATTTCAATCCGTTTTCACGAGCTGAGTCAGCCAAAGCTTTAACACGTCCGTGATAGAGATATCCACCGCGGTCAAACACCACTTCAGAAATACCTTTAGCTACTGCGCGTTCAGCAACAAGTTTACCAACAACAACGGCTTGTTCTGTTTTAGTTCCTTTTGAAACTTCTTTGTCAAGAGTTGAAGCACTTGCGAGCGTTACACCCGCTACGTCATCAATCACTTGAGCGTAGATGCCTGTATTAGAACGGAAAATGTTCAAACGTGGGCGATCAGCAGTTCCAGAGAGTTTACCGCGAACGCGACGGTGGCGTTTTTGGCGGATTTTATTTTTATCTGGTTTCGAAATCACAATTTTCACCTCTTAAAATTTAATCAATTGTCTCAATGACAAGTTGTAAATTTTAGTTGAGTGAGTGAAGATGGGGAGTACCCAATCTTCCACCATACAACTATTATTTACCTGTTTTACCTTCTTTACGGCGAACAAATTCACCAACATAACGAATACCTTTACCTTTGTATGGCTCTGGTGAACGAAGGCTACGGATATAAGCTGCTGTTTGACCAACAACTTCTTTGTTGATTCCCTCAACAACGATTGAAGTAGGGTTAGCTACTGTGAAAGTGATACCTTCTGGAGCTTCCACTTCATCTTGGTGAGATTTACCAACTGAAAGTACAAGTTTTGTACCTTGAAGTTGAGCACGGTATCCGACCCCGCGCATCTCAAGTTCTTTTTTGAAACCTTCAGAAACACCAACAACCATGTTATTCAAGTTAGCACGTGATGTTCCGTGGATTGTTTTCATTTCTTTTGAGTCATTTGGACGGTGAAGTGTTACTTCAGTCCCTTCAACTTTGATTTCAATATTTTTATTAAACTCACGAGTGAGTTCGCCTTTAGGTCCTTTTACAGTAACAACGTTGTCATTGTTTGTAATTTCAACACCAGCAGGCAAGTTGATAATTTTATTACCAATACGTGACATAGTAGTTATATTCTCCTGTTAAATTGTCAGGCCACAATTTTGTGACGAGTTTTCACGGGAACTCATAAATAGATAGAACTTTCGCTCTGTCAATTATAAGTCAGATGTAATAGCAGTCTCTTACGAGATTACCATACGTAAGCCAATACTTCTCCACCAACGTTCTTTTGACGTGCTTCTTTATCTGTCAAAAGACCTTCTGATGTTGAAACGATTGCGATTCCAAGTCCGTTAAGAACTTTTGGCATATCTTCACGTTTTGTATAAACACGAAGACCTGGTTTTGAAACACGTTTCAAGTTTGTGATAACACGCTCACCGTTTTGACCATATTTAAGGAAAACACGGATGATGCCTTGTTTGTCATCTTCGATAACTTCAACGTTTTTTACAAACCCTTCGCGTTTAAGGATTTCAGCGATGCCTTTTTTAATGTTTGATGCAGGTACTTCAAGCACTTCGTGTTTTGCTTGGTTAGCGTTACGAATACGCGTCAAAAAGTCTGCAATTGGGTCAGTCATAACCATTTTATAGTTTCTCCTCTTACTAGTAGTTTGCAAGGTGCACTTGCTAGTTAATTCATGATACAAAGGGTGCTAAAAGCTAACGAGAACTCAATAAGCATGCTTTGTATCGGGTTTATTTATAAAATCGAGTTCGAGCTACAACTTTAGCAAAGAAGATAGATTTTCCTAGAAGTGACCTTCGTCGTCAAACCTCCTATCTTTGCATTGGTTGCTTAATGCTCTCACATCTTATTTTTACCAAGATGCTTTAGTTACACCTGGGATTTGACCTTTGTATGCTAATTCACGGAAGCAAACACGGCAAAGTTTAAATTTGCGGTAAACTGAATGTGGACGGCCACATTTTTCGCAACGAGTGTAAGCTTGCGTAGAGAACTTCGCTGGGCGTTTGTTCTTAGCAATCATAGATTTTTTAGCCATTAAATTTACCTCCTATTTTATTTTGCAAAAGGCATACCAAGGCCTTTAAGCAATTCGCGACCTTCTTCGTCAGTGTTCGCAGTTGTAACGATAACGATATCCATACCGCGTACTTTATCAACATCATCAAAGTTGATTTCAGGGAAGATCAATTGTTCTTTAACACCAAGTGTGTAGTTACCGCGTCCATCAAAAGATTTTGTTGGAACCCCGTGGAAGTCACGAACACGTGGAAGTGAAACTGATACCAATTTATCTAAAAATTCGTACATACGCTCACCACGAAGAGTAACTTTAGCACCGATCGCAACACCTTCACGAAGACGGAAGCCGGCGATTGATTTTTTAGCTTTAGTGATAAGTGGTTTTTGACCTGAGATAAGTGCCAACTCAGCAGCAGCTTTTTCAAGGTTTTTAGCATTTGATACTGCATCACCAACACCCATGTTAAGAACGATTTTCTCAACTTTAGGGACAGCCATAACTGATGAATAGTTAAATTGTTCTGTCAAAGCAGGAACTACTTCATTAAGATATTTTTCTTTTAAGCGATTTGCCATTATACTTCTCCTTTCCTTCGTGATTAATCAAGCACTTCGCCTGATTTTTTGTTGTAGCGAACTTTTTTGCCATCTACAAACTTATAACCCACACGTCCTGCAACACCGTTTTTGTCAAGAACTTGAACGTTTGATGCATGGATTGGTGCTTCTTTTTCCACGATAGCACCTTGAGGGTTTTCGTTATTTGGTTTCTGATGTTTTTTGATGATGTTAACACCTTCAACAATAACTTTGTTTACTTTTGGAAGAGCTGTTACGACAACGGCTTCTTTACCTTTGTCTTTACCAGCGATTACGCGAACTTTATCGCCTTTTTTTACAAACATTGAGTTTATCTCCTTAAAATTTCTTACGCCCTAAAGGGCACCCTAGGATAACCTAGGGGACTAGTTTGTTATAAATTAAAGCACTTCTGGTGCAAGTGAAACGATCTTCATGTAACCACCTTCACGTAATTCACGTGCAACAGGTCCGAAGATACGAGTTCCGCGAGGAGTTTTATCTTCACGGATAATAACAGCTGCATTCTCGTCAAATTTGATGTATGAACCATCTGGGCGACGAGCACCTGATTTAGTGCGGACGATAACGGCTTTCACAACGTCACCTTTTTTAACAGCACCACCAGGAGTAGCTTGTTTTACAGATGCAACGATAACGTCACCGATGTTAGCGAATTTACGACCTGAACCACCAAGAACTTTGATAGTCAAGATTTCGCGTGCGCCACTGTTATCAGCAACTTTCAAACGAGATTCTTGTTGAATCATTCCAATTTTCTCCTTTCAGGTTTATTAGATAATGACAGCTTCTTCAACCACTTCTACAAGACGGAAACGTTTTGTAGCTGAAAGTGGGCGAGTTTCCATGATACGAACGATATCGCCTTCTTTAGCGATGTTTTTCTCATCATGAGCTTTGTATTTTTTAGAGTAGTTAATACGTTTACCATAGACTGGGTGGTTACGTTTAGTTTCAACTACAACAGTGATTGTTTTGTCCATTTTGTCAGATACAACACGTCCAACAAGGGTTTTACGTTGATTACGTTCCATTATTAGAATTTCTCCTTTCCCAATCTATTATTTCATTTCAGATTGCACAGTTTTAACGCGTGCAATTTGTTTTTTAACTTCGTTCAAACGAGCAGTTTGATCAAGTTGACCTGCTGCAGCTTGGAAACGAAGATCAAACAATTCTTTTTTGAGTTCGTTTTCTTTTTTAGCAAGCTCTTCTTGAGACAAGCCACGAAGCTCAGCAACAAACTTTTTGATTTCTTCAAGTTTCATGTCTTCTCCTTACTCTGCGTCGCGTTTTACGAATTTAACTTTTACTGGAAGTTTGTGGCCAGCAAGGCGGAAAGCTTCACGAGCGATTTCTTCTGAAACGCCTGCAACTTCAAACATTACTTTACCACGTTTAACTGGTGCTACCCAACCTTCAGGTGCCCCTTTACCAGATCCCATACGTACACCGATAGCTTTAGCAGTGTATGATTTGTGTGGGAAGATTTTAATCCAAACTTTACCACCACGTTTCATGTAATGCGTCATAGCGATACGGGCAGCTTCAATTTGGCGGTTAGTGATCCATGAGCTAGTTGTAGCTTGAAGACCATATTCACCGAAGTCTACTTGTTTTCCACCTTTAGCTTCACCGCGCATTTTTCCACGGAATTCACGACGGTGTTTAACACGTTTAGGTACTAACATTTGTTATTTACCTCCCTTAGCGTTTTTACGAGCTGGTAGAACTTCACCACGGTAAATCCAAACTTTAACACCTAGTTTACCATAAGTTGTATCAGCTTCTTCCCAAGCATAATCGATATCAGCACGAAGTGTGTGAAGTGGAACTGTACCTTCAGAATATCCTTCTGCACGAGCGATGTCAGCACCGTTCAAACGACCAGATACTTGAGTTTTGATTCCTTTAGCTCCAGCACGCATAGCACGTTGGATAGCTTGTTTTTGAGCACGACGGAAAGCAACACGTTGCTCAAGTTGACGAGCAATTCCTTCACCAACAAGGTGAGCATCAAGATCTGGAGATTTGATTTCAACGATATTGATGTGTACTTGTTTTCCAGTCAATTTGTTGAGTTTAGCACGAAGTGCATCAACGTTTGCACCACCTTTACCGATAACCATACCTGGTTTAGCAGTGTGAAGTGATACGATAACTTTATTTACTGCACGTTCAATTTCGATAGTTGAAACTGAAGCGTCTGCCAATTCTTTTTGGATAAATTTGCGGATTGCAAGATCTTCATGAAGGTAATCCGCGTATTCTTTTTCAGCATACCATTTCGCATCCCAGTCACGGATGATTCCGACACGCATACCAATTGGATGTACTTTTTGACCCACGATTTTACCTCCTTATTTTTCTGACACAACAACTGTGATGTGTGTTGTGCGTTTGTTGATTGGTGAAGCTGAACCTTTGGCACGTGGACGGAAACGTTTCATAGTTGGTCCTTCGTTTGCGAAAGTTTCAGATACTACCAAGTTAGCTTTTTCCAAACCAAAGTTGTTTTCAGCATTTGCGATTGCTGAGTTAAGTGTTTTTTCAATCACACGAGCAGCTTTGTTTGGAGTGAATTTCAAGATTGCGATTGCGTCTGCAACGTTTTTACCACGGATAAGGTCAAGTACAAGACGTGTTTTACGAGGTGAAACACGGACTGTACGAGCCATTGCTTTAGCTGAAGTAATTTCTGCCATTGTGTCCTCCTCCTATTAACGACGTGTCTTCTTATCGTCAGCAGCGTGACCTTTGTAAGTACGAGTTGGTGCAAATTCACCAAGTTTGTGACCTACCATGTCTTCTTGAACGTACACAGGAACGTGTTTACGTCCATCATAAACTGCAATTGTATAACCGATGAAACTTGGGAAAATCGTTGAACGACGTGACCAAGTTTTAATTACTTTTTTCTTTTCGTCATTTGCTTGAGCTTCGATTTTTTTCATCAAATGCTCATCGACGAAAGGTCCTTTTTTAAGACTGCGTCCCATTTTTAAGTTTTCTCCTTTAAATACTGTACCACAGCGGCTTGTGCTGCCTAAGCAGCACTACCGAGCTGGCGGATGTTTAATCTTTTTATCTTATTTTTCGTTACGACGACGAACAATAAGTTTGTCTGATTTAGCTTTTTTGTTACGAGTTTTAAGTCCAAGCGCAGGTTTACCCCATGGAGTAGATGGCGCTTTACGACCAACTGGTGCTTTACCTTCACCACCACCGTGTGGGTGATCGTTAGGGTTCATTACAGAACCACGAACTGTTGGGCGGATACCTCTCCAACGGCTACGTCCTGCTTTACCATAGTTAACAAGTGAGTGTTCACCGTTACCTACAACACCGATAGTTGCACGGCAGCTAGCAAGGATCATACGAACTTCACCTGATTGAAGACGAACAAGAACGTATTTCCCTTCAGCACCAAGTACTTGAGCTGAAGTACCAGCAGCACGAACAAGTTCAGCACCTTTACCAGGTTTCAACTCGATGTTATGGATAACTGTACCAACTGGGATGTTAGCAAGTGGAAGAGCATTACCAACTTTGATATCTGCTTCTGGACCTGAGATGATACGTTGACCAACTTCAAGACCTTTAGGAGCGATGATGTAAGCTTTAACACCGTCAGTGTAGTGTACAAGAGCGATGTTAGCTGAACGGTTTGGATCGTACTCGATAGTTTTAACAACTGCTTCGATACCGTCTTTGTTACGTTTGAAGTCGATCAAACGATAGTGACGTTTGTGACCGCCACCTTGGTGACGAACTGTGATGCGACCGTTGTTGTTACGACCAGCTTTGCTTTTAAGTGAAACAAGCAAAGATTTCTCAGGAGTGCTTGTTGTGATTTCAGCAAAATCCAAAGAAGTCATGTTACGACGGCCATTTGTCGTTGGTTTATAAACTTTAATACCCACGTTATTTCCTCCTTAGATTATTCAGCTTCAGCTGCGAACAACTCGATTGCTTTTGAATCAGCTGTAAGCGTAATGATAGCTTTTTTAGTTTTGCTTGTGAAACCAGCATAACGACCAACTCGTTTTGCTTTTGGTTTTACGTTAACAGTTTTAACACTAGCAACTTTAACACCGTCAAATGCTGCTTCAACAGCTTGTTTGATCAAGAGTTTGTGTGCACGAGTGTCAACTTCAAATGTGTATTTTCCTTCTTCAAGGGCATACATTGATTTTTCCGTAATAACTGGTTTTTTAATTACGTCGTACAAGTTCATTATGCAAGAACCTCCTCGATTGTAGAGATTGCTTCTTTCGTTACAAGAAGTTTGTCTGCGTTTACGATATCAAGAACACTTGCAGTTGTTGCAGTTGCAACTTTAACGTTTGGAAGGTTACGTGCTGATAATTCAGCAAATTTGTTTCCTTCTTCAATGATTACAAGTACTTTTGAGTCGATGCTAAGAGCTGAAAGAACGTTTGCGAATTCAGCAGTTTTTGGAGCTGCGAATGACAAGCTTTCTACAGCTACAAATTTATCTTCAGCAACTTTAGCTGAATAAACTGATTTCAAAGCAAGGCGACGAACTTTTTGTGGAAGTTTGTAACCGTATGAACGTGGAGTTGGTCCGAAGACAACACCACCACCACGCCATTGTGGTGAACGGATAGAACCTTGACGCGCACGTCCAGTTCCTTTTTGACGCCATGGTTTACGTCCGCCACCTGATACTGCTGAACGGTTTTTAACCGCGTGAGTACCTTGACGAAGGCTAGCACGTTGGCTAATGATAACATCAAATACTACTGATTCGTTTGGTTCGATACCGAAGATTGCGTCGTTAAGAACAACTTCGCTAACTTCTTTACCAGTTTGGTCAAATAGTTTTACGTTTGCCATTTTAACTGTTTTCCCCTTTCCTTAATTATTTAGCAGCTTTAATTGCTGATTTGATAGTGATAAGAGATTTCTTAGCACCTGGTACATTACCTTTGATAAGGATAACGTTTTTCTCTGGGATAACTTGAACAATCTCAAGGTTTTGGATTGTCACACGGTTACCACCCATACGTCCTGCCAAGCGTTTGTTTTTGAAAACGCGGTTAGGGGCAACAGGTCCCATAGAACCTGGACGACGATGGTAGCGTGAACCGTGAGCCATAGGTCCGCGTGATTGTCCGTGGCGTTTGATAACACCTTGGAAACCTTTACCTTTAGAAGTTCCAGTTACGTCAACAACATCGCCAGCCGCGAAAGTGTCAACAGTGATTTCTGCACCAACTTCCAAGCCTTCAATGTTTTTGAATTCACGAATGAAGCGCTTAGGAGCAGTGTTAGCTTTAGCTACATGGCCTTTGGCGGGTTTGTTACTCAATACTTCGCGTTTGTCATCAAAACCAACTTGAACAGCTTGGTAACCATCAGTTTCAACAGTCTTAACTTGAAGTACTACGTTTGGAGTTGCTTCGATGACTGTTACAGGGATGAATTCACCAGCTTCAGTGAAGATTTGAGTCATTCCCACTTTTTTCCCTAAGATTCCTTTTGTCATGAGAAAATATTCCTTTTCTAGATTTTATATTCAAAAAGTTTTTTACGAGCGTTTTTTATGCTCAAAATCAATTAAAGTTTGATTTCTACGTTAACACCACTTGGAAGATCCAATTTCATCAAAGCGTCAACTGTTTTTTGAGTTGGGTTGATGATATCGATCAAACGTTTGTGTGTACGCATTTCGAACTGCTCACGAGAATCTTTGTACTTGTGAGTCGCACGGATGATAGTGTAGAGGCTACGTTCTGTTGGAAGTGGAACTGGACCAGCTACTGTTGCTCCTGTACGAGTTGCAGTTTCTACGATTTTTTCAGCCGCAGTATCAAGTGTACGGTGCTCGTACGCTTTCAAGCGGATACGGATTTTTTTGTTTGCCATCTTTTTCTCCTTTTTCGTCTATTTAAGATAATAGGCTAGCTCCTCAAGAAAACCAACACCTGTTGCGTGGCAATGCAACCGAGTGTGTCGCAACCTCTTGTATCATAGCTAAAGCTGTTGTTTTTACAGCACCATAATATCATATCAAAAAACTCCTGCGAGTGCAAGAGTTTTTATTCTTTTTTTATCATTTTATCCACGATGGCGACGACGTGCTGTCAGACCTAGGGCTGTTGTTAGTGTTAACATTCATTAATCTGGGGTAGCTTTACCACTTAGTGAAGTTTGGCTCTTGGAAGTATCCAATCTTCTCCTTGAACTGAGATAAATTGACGCATACTACTTCTTCCTTACCACCAAATCCTTTTGTCAAGGGGTTTTGTGGTGAAAAATTAAAAAAACAGGTTTTAAACCTGCTTTTTTATGTTGATTTTTTTAATGTCTTAGATTTTAGATAGAGAAAGGCGAAGCGCCAAATATTATCGGCTATAGTAGCCAACCAAACGCCTGCCAAGCCTAGTCCAAGAGGGAGAGCTAAGAGATAGCCTAAGCCGATACGTATCCCCCACATGCCGATACTAGTCGCATAAAATGGTAGCTTTGCTTTTCCCAAGCCTTGAAAGACAGCCGTATAGATCAAAGTCCCAGAGGTCGCCAAAGTCCCTAAAAATGAAAAGAGGAGAACGACAGAAGAATAGCTCTGGACCGCACTATCTTGGCTAAAAGCTGCAGATAAGGGAGTCCCACATAGCCAAACTAGACCACTAATCGTTGCCATCAATAGACTAGATAAAAGATAAGCCTCTTTAATCAATATCTTTAGTTTGCTCCGATCCTCCTCTTTTTTTGCCTTAGCCACAAGGATGACCGTTGCTGTTGCTAAGCCCAGACCTGGCATGTAATTAAACTGGGTGAGGGTCTCACCGATAGCATTTCCAGCTACTGCCTTTGTCCCTAGCATCACCACGATAGCCACGATAACCACATCCCCTAAACGCATCATCAGACGCTCACCTGCTATGGGCAACGCTTGCGCCAAAAAGTCTCGAGACACTCTTAACTCAGGGATAAGGACAGCTAAATCTAGCTTGGCAAAGAAAAACAGGATGACACAACCTATCAGACGAGACAAAACTGTCGAGATAGCCACACCTACTACCCCAAAATCAAAGATAAAGACGGAAAGAGCTGATAGGATAGCATTTAACAAATTAGTCAGCAGACTGACATAGGCTGGAAGTTGCACCTTTCCTTTTACCCTTAAAATAGCACCTAAGCTAGTAAGATAAGCAAGGCTAAAAGAACCTCCTCCAACAATAGCTAGATAAAGTCCACCTAAGTCTGACAGATTTTTTTCTGCTCCCAATAGACCAAGCAGTTGTGAAGAAAAGAGCATGGAGATCAAACCAAGACAGGTACTAAGCCAAAAGGTTAGAGAGAGGGCTTGTCTGATACTAGCTCTTGTCAACTGTTGGCTGGCTAGGCGGCTAGAGATAGCAGCTGCTAAAGCAATAAAGAGAGCTTGGTAAACTGCCAAGATGTTATTGGCTACTGCTACACCCGAAATGGCTAAAACGCCTAATTGCGCCACTAGATAGTTGTCAACGACCCCCATCAGCATCTGAAGGAGATTTTCTACAATAGCTGGTAAAGCTATTTTCATCAATTCTTTTCTATATAACATGGTATGACAAAAATAGAGCGGGAATCCCCACTCTATTTAACTCCTAGATAAGTTTCAACGGCTACTTGCATGTCTGCTGCGGCTACAACAGTGGTATGGCGTACCGGTGCTGTTTGAAGACCATCCACGGCCTTAGGAATAGCAACACCTGATAAGGCATGTAACTCTTCTACAGCTTTGAAATCATCGCCACTATCTTTTCCTGTTACAGCTGATACAGCCACTCTCGGAAACTTGTATGGGCTAGCTGTTGAGGCAATCACTACCTTGCTTTGATCACCTGTTTTTTCTGCATAAGCTTGATAAACTGCTGACGCTACCGCTGTATGAGGATCTTCAATGTAATTGGCTTCTTTGAAGACACGGTTAATCTCTGCTTCTGTTTCTGCTTCTGTCGCAAATCCGGCAGCAAACAAGTCAAGAATAGCCGTATCGACATCGTCTAGACGGTATTCACCTTTTTCTACCAAATCTGTCATCAAGGCTTTTGTTTTTGCAGCATCATTTCCAAGAAGATGGAAAATCAGACGCTCAAGGTTAGACGAAACAAGAATATCCATTGATGGGCTTGTGGTTACCTTGAAGTCACGTTTTTTATCGTAAGTTCCTGTGTTAAAGAAGTCCGTTAGGACATTGTTTTCGTTTGATGCACAAATCAACTTGCCAATTGGGACACCAATCTCACGCGCATAATAAGCCGCTAAGATATTACCAAAGTTACCTGTTGGAACGGTAATGTTAATCTGTTCGCCGTTTTCAATCGCACCTGTTTTTAACAACTGCGCATAAGCATAAACATAATACACAACTTGTGGCACAAGACGACCAACGTTCATCGAGTTGGCTGATGAGAACTGGGCACCTTTATCTAGCAATTTGGCACGAAGCGCTTCGTCATTAAACATGTGTTTAACATTGGTCTGTGCATCGTCAAAGTTTCCATCAATGGCAATAACATGTGTGTTGTCCCCAGTTTGAGTGGTCATTTGCAACTCTTGGATTTTTGAAACACCATCTTTTGGGTAAAAGACAATAATCTCAGTGCCTGGAACATCAGCAAAGCCTGCCATAGCAGCCTTACCTGTATCACCTGATGTCGCAGTTAAGATGACGATTTTATTGTCCACGCCCTGCTTTTTAGCAGATGTTGTCAAAAGATAAGGAAGGATAGACAAAGCCATGTCTTTAAAGGCAATGGTTGAGCCATGAAAGAGCTCCAGGTTGTACTGATTCCCTAACTTGACTAAAGGAGCAATGACTGGCGTATCAAACTTATCATCATAAGCGTTGGTGATACAGTAGTCCAACTCTTCTGCTGTAAAATCATCTAGGAAAGCTGAAAGGACTAATTTTGCCACTTCTTGATAAGAAGCGTCTTTAAGTTGGTTAAAGTTAAGCTCTACTTGAGGGGTTGTGATTGGTGTAAAGAGCCCACCATCTGTTGCCAAACCTTGTAGAATAGCTTGACTAGCAGTTACCTTATTATTTTCATCACGGGTTGATTGATATACTAATGTCATGATTGTTCCTCATTTTTATAGATAGTCTTCTTTTTATCATACCATAATTGTCAGAAAATTGATACAGATTTGGCGCAATATCCTAAAGTTTTCTCAGCCTATTCAAAAAAGCTAGGTGTAAAAATCCTAGCTTTTTAAAGGGTTATTCTTCAATTTCATCATTGGACGCCGCTGGCAAGACGAGGTTTAAGAGAACACCAACCAAGGCAGCCAAGGCTGTTCCTGAAATCACAAGATCAGAACCAAGTTTTAAGACACCTCCGCCAAGACCTAAAACAAGCATGGCACTGGCAATCACCAAGTTACGTGACTCCATAAAGTTAACACGCGCCTTAATCAAAACTTTCAACCCATTACTTGCAATAACACCATAAAGGAGAATAGACATCCCTCCCAAAACAGCACTTGGAATGGTTGAAATCAAAGCTGTAAACTTAGAAAAGAAACTCAACCCAATAGCAATAAAGGCGGCATTACGGATCACTGAAACACTAGCGATACGTGTCAAACCAACAACACCAGTATTTTCGCCGTAAGTCGTATTGGCTGGACCACCGATAAAGGCGGATACAGCTGTTGCAACCCCATCACCAATCAAGGTGCGATTTAAACCTGGCTTTTTCAAGAAGTTACGACCACAAATTTCACCTAAAACCATGTGATCTCCGATATGTTCTGCAATTGTCACGATAGCAATTGGTAAAATAGCAAAAGCTTCTGGTCCAAAGTAAAGATTGTATTCTTTAAAACTCTTAATCCCTGTCGCAAACGGTAAGCTAATATCTGGTAGGGCAAACCATGCTGCTTCTTTAACTGGTGTAAAATCTACCATCCCTAAGCAAACAGCTACCAGATAACCCCCTACAATCGCAATCAAAAATGGGATGACACGCATAAAGCCACGGCCACGTGTTTGAATAGTTACTGCAATCATGAAGCTCACGGCAGCAACTAACATATTTTTCCAGTTCCCATCTTCTACAAAACCAGCTGATGTTACCGCTGTGTTAGCAAGTCCTAAACCGATTACCATAATCATCGGCCCAATGACAATTGGAGGTAAAAGACGGTCAATCCAAGCTGTTCCGATTTTTGAAACCACTAAGGCTACGACCACATAGATCAAGCCGACCATCATGATACCAGTTTGTCCTGCGCTGATATCTCCTCCCATCTGCTCCTTGGCAAAAGCCATCGCTGAAATGTAGGCAAATGAAGAACCTAGGTAAACTGGGACACTAAACTTGGTAGATACCATATAGATCAATGTCCCTATCCCTGAAGCCAGTAAAGCTGTCGAAACAGACATCCCTAATAAAATCGGAACTAGGATTGTCGCTCCAAACATTGCAAAAACGTGCTGTACACTCAGTAACAAGCCTTTTGCAGTATCTGGCTTTTCATGAATATCAAATAATAAACGTTTCTCTGCCATTTTATCTCCTTTTTCCTCCTATTTGGATGGCACCTAAATAGGAAGGTGTTTTTTCTATTGGACTTATTTTTGACAAAAAAATAAGTCTCCATAACGAAATGAGACTTGGGTAGATTGATTTTCGATAAAGTTACACCACAAAATAAATGCAGATTTTAGTATTTTCTGCTCCTGTTTTGTAGTTTATTGTTCGAAGTCCCTTAGTAGGCTCCCTGTCCTACCTTAAAAGTCCTAATTTCAATTATCCATTTTACCTAATTTCTCCATCCTTGACAAGCCCCTAAATCAAAAAATGAGATTGAAACATCGTGTGTTTCAATCTCATTGGCTGATAAACTTATTTTAGACGTCCTGGGCGTTCTTTGTAGCCATAGAAAGCATCTTCGATGATTTCTTGCATGTGATCCACCATAGCCAGACGTGGGTTAGCTGGGGTACACTGATCTTCGTAAGCAAGAAGCGCTAATTCACGAGAGTGTTCTTTCAACTCTTTCTCGTCAATACCTTGTGCTTTCAGATTCATCTCAATACCAATACGCTCACCAAGGTCATAGACAGCTTGTGCATAAGCTGCGACAGCTTCTTCTGGTGTTGAACATGGCAAACCTAGCATACGAGCAATATCTTGGTATTTTTCATCTGCTTTGTAGTAGTTGTATTTAGGCCATGTTGCTGTCTTAGATGGACGTGTTCCGTTATAGCGGATAACATATGGTAATAAGATCGCGTTAGTACGACCGTGAACAGTATGGAAACGTCCTCCGATTTTGTGTGCCATTGAGTGTGAAATTCCTAGGAAGGCATTAGCAAAGGCCATACCTGCAATAGTTGAAGCGTTATGCATTTTTTCGCGTGATGCAAAGTCTGCATTTTTAACAGAACTTTCTAGGTTTTCAAAAACAAGCTTAATGGCTTGAAGGGCAAGACCATCTGTAAAGTCGTTGGCTACTGTTGACACATAAGCTTCTGTGGCGTGGGTCAAAACATCCATACCAGTGTCAGCTGTAACATGAGCTGGCACGGTCATAACCAAGGCAGGATCCACAATGGCAATGGTTGGTGTCAATGAATAATCTGCAATTGGATATTTGCGGTTATTTGCTTTATCAGAGATAACGGCAAATGGTGTCACTTCTGATCCCGTACCAGATGTGGTTGGAATAGCGATAAACTTAGACTTCTTACCAAGCTCTGGGAATTTGAAGGCACGTTTTCGGATATCCATGAATTTTTGAACAAGGTCATGGAAGTCCACTTCTGGTTGCTCATAGAAGAGCCACATAACCTTAGCCGCATCCATTGGTGAACCACCACCTAGTGCGATAATAGTATCTGGTTTAAAGGTACGCATCATCTCGGTTCCTTTATAGACCGTTGTGATGTCTGGATCTGGCTCAACATCTGCAAAGATTTGATAGACCACATTATTGCGACGAAGGTGAAGTTGCTCCAAAATACGATCCAAGAAACCAAACTCAACCATGGCATGGTCAGTTACAATCATGACACGTTCAACATCACGACATTTTTGGAGGTATTGAATAGAATCACGTTCGAAGTATGTTTTTGAAGGAACTTTAAACCATTGCATATTGTTTCTACGTCTTCCTACTTTTTTGATGTTCAAGAGATTAACCGCACTCACGTTATCACCGATAGAGTTACGGCCATAAGAACCACAGCCAAGTGTTAATGATGGTAAGAATGAGTTGTAAACATCACCAATACCACCGAAGGTAGATGGTGAATTCCAAATCACACGAATGGCACGAACCAAAGTTCCAAATTCTTTGGCTAAAGCTGCATCTTCTGTATGGATAGCTGCAGAGTGACCTAAACCATCAAACTCAACCATGAGACGCGCTTTTTCAAGACCATCTTCACGAGAATCTGATTTCAAGACAGCAATTACTGGTGACAATTTCTCGCGTGTCAACGGTTCATTGATACCAACTTCCTTACATTCTGCTGCTAGGATATTTGTGCCTTCAGGAACTGAGAAGCCTGCTTGTTCTGCAATCCAAGTCGCTGGTTTTCCGACGATGTTTGGATTTAATTTAGCTTCTGCACAATTTTTACCGTTGGCTTTAGCTCCAAAGCAAAATTCTTCTAGGAGAGCTTTTTCTTTTTTATTAACAAAGTAAGTGTGATAGGATTTAAACTCTTTGACAAAGTCATCATAGATTTCTTTATCAACAATCACAGCTTGCTCTGAGGCACAGACCATCCCATTATCAAATGATTTAGACATGACAATATCATGAGCTGCCTGACGAACGTTAGCAGACTTTTCAACATAGGCTGGAACGTTACCTGCACCCACACCAAGAGCTGGCTTACCACATGAGTAAGCTGCGCGTACCATGGCATTACCACCTGTAGCAAGAATCGTAGCAATTCCATCATGGTTCATCAAAGCCACGGTTGCTTCCATTGAAGGTTTTTCAATCCACTGGATACAGTTTTCAGGAGCTCCTGCAGCAATGGCCGCATCACGCACAATACGAGCAGCATGTGCTGATGACTCTTGAGCTGAGGGATGGAAGGCAAATACAATAGGGTTACGTGTTTTGAGAGAAATCAATGATTTAAAGATTGCCGTTGAGGTTGGGTTAGTAGTTGGTGTAATCCCACAGATAACTCCTACAGGCTCTGCAATCAATGTTAATCCTGTTACATCATCTTCTTCGATGACACCAACTGTTTTAGTATGGCGCATATTATTCACCACATGCTCGCAGGCAAAGAGGTTTTTAGTTGCCTTGTCCTCGAAAACACCACGACCTGTTTCCTCATAAGCATGCATTGCTAAAACACCATGGGCATCTAGGGCTGCCACTGAGGCTTTTGCAACGATATAATCTACTTGTTCTTGATTAAGTTTTCGCATCTCCTCTAGGGCAACAAGACCTTTTTTCACTAGAGTATCGACATGCGCTTGTGCTTCAAGTGCTTTTTCTTCTTTACTTACAGTTTTATCAGCCATATTTTCCTCCAAAGTGATTCAACAAGTTTGTTAAATCTTTCACATTTGTTACGTTTTCTATTATAGCTTACTGGATTAGATTTGTAAACCCTTTCATGTAAATTTTTGTAATTTTCCTATTTTTAACGGTAAAAAATGAGACTAGGTTGATGAACCTAGTCTCAATCGTTTATTTTAAAACATTTTAGCTCAAAGCTCTAGAAGAGATGTTATTTTTCACCTTTTGCTGGAGCTTTTGCTGCTTTTTTCAAGGCAGCTTGTAGGGTTTGCGCATAAAGCTTGCCACCTTCTGAATCATCTGAGCCGTTATCTTTATAATGCACGCCATCTGTGCCAGGCCAAATTTCAGGATGATCAACTGCTACTTTATACCAATCTGCTATCGTGATGTAGTTGTATTTCTTGGCTAATGTCAACTCATAATCACGCGCTTCTTTAACAGCCGCCTGATTTTCCTTACCATTATAAGGGGTCACAAAGACTAAGTGGTGCCCTTTAGGTAAAGCATCGATGAACTGCTGGGTATCATCTTTATAATCATAAACCGAATTAACCCCAACGGCGATTACCACTGTTTCTGGAAGGGTCTCATTTTTGATATGATTTTCAAAGATATCAAATGCCAAATCGAAATTACGACTCACCGCAGAGTCTTGCTGAGCATTTGGAAGGTATTGGCTAAGAGCACCGCTTGAGCTGAGGGCAACAGAGTCTCCAATAATCAAGACTTGACTACCTGTTTTACCAATATTTTCCTTATCCGCTAAATTACGCGTCTGGCGCATTTGATCATTTGATTGGTTAAGTGAGCTCACTAAGAGATTGGTCTCAAATTCTCCCATTTTTGGAGAAACAGTCGTTAAAAAGAGCATCAAAACACCGAGAGCTGCAAAGCTAGTGTAAATCCATTTGCTATAAGGTCTGAGATCAAAGTCCCATCGGAACAAATGAGAAGACTTGCCTGCAATCAATGGCTCTAAAACATAAAAAGAAAGCGTCGCAAAAAGATAGGACAACAGCACCGTAACCATAACAGCTTGCGTGTTAGAGAGCATTTGTGAAAAAATCACGTAAAACGGCCAATGAAAGAGATAAACACCATAACTTGTATCGGCTAAGTAAGTGACAAAAGCTGGTTCTTTAATGCTCGTTTGATCACTCAAGACACGGCAGGAATAAATCATAACAGAGGCAAACAAACTTGAGAGAACAAAACCAAATAGATAAGTAAAAAGATGGTCAAAATCCAAAATCAAGCTTAGTAAGAATAACAGCGCAAAACTTCCCAAAACATAAGTGACAACTCTTGAGGTTTTCCATAAGCGAACATTCTTTTTGAAACGCTTGGTTGTATTTTGTATCCCTGTCATCGTTGCAAAAACACTACCGAGAAAGAATGGGAAACTGTGTGTCCAAGTAGAAAAATAAATACTTGAAAAATTATGGACAAAAAGCGACGAGATAAACATCGCTAAAAAGCCTGCTAAAAACAAGCCACTAGATACTATAAATACAGCACCTCGGTATTGATTGCTATTTTTTACTCTCTTTCCTAAAAACCAGAGCAAGAGCCCCCAAAAGATGTAAAAATGAACCTCAATGGCCAAACTCCATGTGTGAACAAAGAGATGCGGGATAAATTGCGCCTCGTAGTTCCCACCTGTCATAATCTCATAAACATTGGTCATAAAACCAAATGTTGCTGCAATTTGGTTACCAATACCTGCTCTAAAATCAGTCTTGATAAGAAGCGTAAAAGGTAAGGTAATCAGGACCATGAGCACCATGGGAGGAACAATTCGATAAAATCGCCTTCTAAAAAAACCAATGATATCAATTTTGTGATTTCTGCTATATTCATCCAATAATAAAGCTGTGATCAGATAGCCAGAAAAAGTAAAAAAGATATCTACTCCAATAAAGCCACCTGGGAACTGCTTTTTAAAAAAATGGTATAACAAGACCAGCAGTAGCCCTGTAATACGTACAAAAGAAAACCATTTTATTCTCATTTTTGATAAATCCCCTGTTTAAATGTTCCCTTATAGACAGCCTTGGTCTCTGTTATCAATGTTCCTTGACCATCGGCCTGACCATTCTTAAAATGTCCCTCATAAGTCCACCCAGCCTTAGCGATAAACTTCCCTTGACCACTAAAGGTGCCATTTACAAAGTTCCCTTCGTAAATATCTCCATTTTTATAAGTCAGTTTTCCTTGACCATTCATGCGATGGTTGACAACATATCCTGTATATTTGATATTCCCCTCATCTAAGACCAAGCTTGTTTTCGTTTGAAAATTCAAAACTAAAACCGACAAGGAACACGCAAAAATGACAATTAAAGTTAAAAACTCCAGCCTCTGCCGTAATATTTCTGGAGTTAGTTTCAACCTAGCTCGTTTTTCCTTCTTCATACTTATCCTCTAATCTCCATTTGCTTTCTCAAACCAAGCCTGACACCCTTTTGTGACTAGGGCATAGGTTTCTTCAAAATTACCTGTATAATAAGGATCAGGCACACCAACCTCACCAAAAAGGTGAATCTTATGATCAAACTCACCAGCTGATAAGCTTAACAGATCCGCAACGTTTTGCTCATCCATCCCTAAAATCAAATCAAATGTCTTCAAATCATCCAGACTAATCTCTTGTGAGCCTTTTGTGTGATCGTAAGCAATATGATAGTTATTTAAAATCGCCTGAGTTCCTCTATGAATAGGATTTCCATGTTCCCAACTAGATATTGCTCGACTTTCAACTTGCCAATCTGCACCTTTTGCAATATCTTTCATCACAAACTCCGCCATTGGACTGCGACAGATATTACCCAAACAGACAAAACAGACTTTCATAGGATATCTCCTTTACTCTATTATTACTATTATACCTAAATTAAGGAAAATAAAAAAGGGAGTGAGAAAATCCCCTTAAAATAAGGGGTCACTCCACCTTAATCTATGATTTTTTCGCCAAAGAATAGTCATATCCCAAATGATCATAAGCTTTCTCTGTTGCCACTCGACCTGTTCGTGTCCGCATCAAAAATCCTTTTTGAATCAGATAAGGCTCATACATATCCTCAACCGTCTCTCTCTCCTCAGCAATATTGACAGAGAGAGTTCCAAGACCAACTGGCCCTCCACCATAAAGCTCAATCATGGTTCTTAGAATCTTTTGATCTACATAATCAAGCCCTTCTCTATCAACATCAAGCATGGTGAGGGCATCATCTGTCATCTTTTCATCAATATGACCATCTCCCATAATCTGAGCATAGTCTCGAACACGCTTGAGCAGACGATTGGCAATACGAGGTGTCCCACGACTTCGCATGGCGAGTGATTTTGCTGCTTGATGCACAATATCCATTTCAAAAATATCAGCTGTTCGCTCAACAATCTCTGTCAAATCATCCAGCTCATAATATTCCATATGCCCTGTAATTCCAAAACGAGCACGCAAAGGATTAGACAGCATCCCTGCCCGCGTCGTTGCCCCAATTAGCGTAAAAGGGGGTAACTCTAGATGCACACTACGGCTTGCTTCTCCTGCCCCAATCATAATATCAATATAGAAGTCCTCCATAGCACTATAGAGCACCTCTTCTACTGCCATTGGCATACGGTGAATCTCATCAATAAAAAGGACATCTCCTGCCTCTAGATCATTTAAAATAGCCACCAAGTCCCCTGCTTTTTCGATACTTGGACCTGTTGTCTGTTTCAGATTCACTCCGAGTTCATTGGCAATCACAAAAGCCATCGTGGTTTTACCAAGTCCTGGTGGTCCAA
Source organism: Streptococcus porcorum (assembly GCF_053203725.1). NCBI lineage: Bacteria > Bacillati > Bacillota > Bacilli > Lactobacillales > Streptococcaceae > Streptococcus > Streptococcus porcorum. The sequence continues at coordinate 27,689 of NZ_JBRUDG010000014.1, forward strand.
AAAGAAGGACATGATCCATCGCTTCATCGCGCAACTTAGCTGCTTCAATAAAAATCTTCAGCTGGTTTTTGACCTTATCCTGTCCAATATATTCTTTTAAATATTGAGGACGGAGGGTACGCTCTGCATACTCCTCGTCCCCCATCATATCGTTATCTAAAATTCTTGTCATAGACCTATTTTACCATAAATTCTCTAACGATGAAAAGTTGAGCAAAAAGAAAGAGCCCTGTCAAACAGGACCCTTTCAGGAGATTTATGAAAAGAATATCAGCTAAATCTAGCTGATACTACTGAACAAGTGTTCAGTAGAAGTTTTAGGATAAAAGTAGTATAAACCTTCAACCTTAAACTTTCCTTAAGCTCTCAAATTGTTGATAAATTGTTATTACTCGCCTAATCCGACACGTTCAAAAACCTCATCTACACGTTTAGCATAGTAGTCTGGGTTGAAGAGTTCATCGATTTCTTCCTGGCTGAGTTTAGCTGTCACACGCTTATCTGCTTCAAGCAAAGGTTTAAAGTCCACTTGATTATCCCATGACTGCGCCGTTTTTGGCTGCACCAAGTCGTAGGCTTCCTCACGGGTCATGCCTTTTTCAATCAAGCTGAGCATGACACGCTGGCTGTAAATCAAACCAAAAGTTGACTCCATATTGCGTTTCATATTTTCAGGGAAGACCGTCAAGTTCTTAACGATATTACCAAAACGATTGAGCATATAGTTAATAAGGATAGTTGTGTCAGGCGTAATGATACGCTCCGCTGACGAGTGAGAAATATCGCGTTCGTGCCAAAGCGCCACATTCTCAAAAGCCGTTACCAAGTGACCACGCACCACGCGAGCCAGACCGGTCATATTTTCAGAGCCGATAGGGTTGCGTTTATGGGGCATAGCAGAGCTGCCTTTTTGGCCTTTGGCGAAATACTCTTCGACTTCGCGTTGTTCAGATTTTTGTAGCCCACGGATCTCTGTCGCCATACGCTCGATAGACGTTGCAATCAAGGCTAGGGCTGAGAAATATTCTGCGTGAAGGTCACGAGGAAGGACCTGGGTCGAAATTTCCTGCGGACGAATGCCTAATTTACCACAAACATACTCTTCCACAAATGGAGGAATATTGGCAAAGTTTCCAACCGCACCTGAAATTTTACCAGCTTCAACGCCCTTGGCCGCCACATCAAAACGCTCCATGTTGCGTTTCATTTCGCTATACCAAGTCGCCAATTTAAGACCGAAAGTCGTTGGCTCCGCATGGACACCGTGGGTCCGGCCCATCATGATGGTGTACTTGTGCTCACGTGCCTTGTCGGCGATGATAGTGGTAAAGTTTTCAAGGTCGCGACGGATAATGTCGTTAGCCTGCTTGTAGAGGTAGCCGTAAGCCGTATCCACCACATCGGTCGATGTCAGACCGTAGTGGACCCACTTGCGTTCCTCACCAAGACTTTCCGAAACCGCACGCGTGAAAGCCACCACATCGTGACGAGTTTCCTCTTCAATCTCTAAAATGCGGTCGATGTCAAAAGTCGCCTTCTCACGAATCAAGGCCACATCTTCCTTGGGAATTTCACCCAACTCAGCCCAAGCCTCATCGGCAAGGATTTCAACCTCCAACCAAGCCTTGTACTTGTTCTCTTCACTCCAAATAGCCGCCATCTCCGGGCGGGAATAACGATTGATCATGTTTAAGATACCAAGGGCGACAAGAAAGCGACTGAATTTTAGGAAACCAACGACGGACGCTTGCGTCCTAGGCGGTTTATCTAAATTCCGAGCTTTCCGCCCGAGTTCAGTTGTGCTAACTTGTAACCCATTCCTTTCTGTTTTACAATTTTTTGATAGAGAATTAAGAGTGCCCGTATTCAATTTAGAGAATACAGCTACCCTTGTTCTTTTCTATTTTTCTTTGCCCTAATGGGCGATTTTATTTTTTACTATTTAACTTCCAGCACTTTTTCTAAATCTCGGAAATACTGCTTTTGTTGCTTTCTTAGATAAAGCCAGACAAATGGTGTCAAGATAACATTTTTAACAGTGACATTTTCTGTAAAATCTAGGACAGTTTGCCCATCATGATAATCAAACTGTCCTAGCCAAGTGCCTTGGAGATTTTTATTTTCAAACTTAAGTTCCCAGAGCTTGTACAAATCGACTTTGGTCACCTTAAAATTTGTCTGAATACCAGTTTGAGTGTATTCAATAAAATGGTTCTCGTCTATCTTTTCAAAATGACCAAGATCACTTCTCCAAGTTTGATTGGATAAATCAGTGACAAGTTCCCATACCTTATCAATGGGATGAAAAAAAGTTACTTTCATATTATGTTTTACCATAAATTTACTCCTAGTTCATTTAACCACTAGCTTGATACTAGACTGGCATAAATATGGCATAGATCCCTAAAAATATTATATCCTCACTCAAACTCCTCTTTACCTATTGCAACAGATGGATAATGCCCCATTTTGGGAAGATCCCTATCTAATGGCAAGTCATAAATAGCAAGATAATCATTGGGATACTGTAACTGTAACTCTGCCATCTTTTCAGAAATAGACTGCTCATTTTTAGAAGCAAAAACAACTTCAACCACGCCAGTTTGATGACTTTCAACAAAGGCATGAACAATAATTTTAATCACAGAAATCCCCCCCTTTATAACTTTCCGATCCCTACATCTCTACCTCAGTATATTCCCCCAACACCGTCACGTGTCCCATCTTGCGATTGTGCTTCGCTTCTAGTTTACCATAAAAGTGGGGGTGAGCGGTAGGGTTTTCTTGAAGAAAGGTTTGAGCTGCTTCCATGTCTTGTCCTAGGACGTTGATCATAACGGCTGGAGAAAGCAGGCGGATAGGAGGTAGAGGCTGTCCTAGAATGCCTCGGATATGGGTATCAAACTGTGAAAAATCACAGGCTTCAATAGAATAATGCCCCGAATTGTGTGGGCGAGGGGCGATTTCGTTAACCAGAATATCCTGCCCTGCCACAAACATTTCAACGCAGAGGGTGCCTGCTAAATGGAGCTTGTCAGCAATTTGCAGAGCCATAGTTTTGGCTTTTTCAGCAAGTTCATCTGAAATACGGGCAGGCACGATAGTTTTGTAAAGAATATTATTTCGGTGGATATTTTCCTGTACAGGAAAGACGGTGTAGTCAGAGCCATTGCCAGACACAAGGACGGAGATTTCCAGGTCGAAATTCACAAACTCTTCCAAAACACACTCAGCAGAGTTAGCTAACTGACTAGCCTCTACCAAGTCCGCCTCTTCTCGAATAACCTTCTGGCCATGCCCATCATAGCCCCCAGTGGCTGTCTTTAAGACATAGTTTTTACTGAGGTCCAGTCCTTCTAGGTCTAGGCTAGATGTGACAACTTTGTAGGGGGCGACTTGCACGCCAGCTTTTTTTGCCAAAAAATCCTTCTCAAAAATACGGTTCTGGGAAATGCGGAGGAGGTCTGTCCCTTGAGGGAGCTGACCGTCCTTGATGACCGCGTCCAGTCCGTCGGCATCGACATTTTCAAACTCGTAGGTCAGGACATGGCACCGCTCCGCCAGCTGTTTGAGGGCCGCCACATCGTGATAGGGAGCGACGATAACCTCGCTGACCTTGGAGGCTGGGCAGTCCGCCGCAGGATCCAGCGTGATCACCTTGTGACCCATGTAAATAGCGGAAATGGCCATCATCTGACCTAGCTGACCGCCGCCGATAATTCCGATTGTCTTAGATGAGGTCATCTGTCATCGCCTCCGCAATTTTTTCCTGTTCCTTGGCAAAGTCTGCCAGCTGAGCCGCAATGGTTTGGTCTTCAATGGAGAGAATGCGAAGAGCTGTCAGAGCTGCGTTGGTCGCACCTGCCTCACCGATCGCCATAGTCGCAACGGGCACGCCACCCGGCATCTGCACGATAGAATAGAGCGAATCCACACCACTGAGGGCACGGGATTGGACAGGCACGCCGATGACAGGCAAGGTGGTCTTGGCTGCTACCATACCTGGCAAATGAGCCGCACCACCCGCTCCTGCGATAATAACCTTGATGCCACGGCCACGCGCTTCCTCGGCGTGACGGAACATGAGGTCTGGGGTGCGGTGGGCAGAGACCACTTTCTTTTCATAGGCTACGCCAAATTTGTCCAGCACATCGGCTGCTTTTTTCATGGTTTTCCAGTCAGAACTAGAGCCCATGATGATGGAAATGATTGGTTTCATGATGTTACCTCGTTTATATCTTCTGCGTCGACTACCTGATAGCCTCTTTCTTTCAAGGCTTGGGCAAATAAACCGCTACCTGCAACTTTTTGTCCTGAAAAGGTGCCGTCGTAAACCTGCTTGACACCACAGGACGGACTTCTAGATTGTAGAATGGCCATTTCTATCTCTTGTCCTTCTAGTCTTTCAAGCGTTCTGGCAATGCCTTGTTGAAACGCTTTGTCATAAGATGCTCCGTTCACATCTCGTACACTTCCGTCCACAATTTCGACAGGTTCTCGCGGAGTGGGAAGGCCACCTGCAACCTCTGGACAAACCGATAGGGCTTGCTTGTTCGCTACAGCATCAACAACTGCTTGATTGTAATTATTTCCGCCGTTGTACTTGCAATTTTCTCCGAGCAAGCAGGCACTGACTAAGACACAGGTTTGCTTATTTTCCAATGGCCTTACTTCCAATATCTGTCCGATAAAAGAGGCCTGTCGTATCTTGATTTTTCAGCTCCGAGTAAATTTTTTCCTGGGCTTTTTGGACGGTGTCTGCTGTGGTGACTAACATATAGACCCGACCGCCGTTTGATAGCAGTGCTCTGCTATTTTCCGCAAAACGAGCCCCTGCATAGTAAGTGATGATATCACCCTCGGTCTTTGCTGGCAACTCTACGCCTTTTTCATAATCCAGAGGGTAGCCATTTGATGCCACAACTACGCCAAGCGTCACGCCACTATCCAGCCAAGTAATCTGTGGCTCTCTACCTTCTAAAATATCAGTGATATTTTGGGCAAAGTCTGATGTCAAACGAGGCAAGATAATTTGGGTTTCAGGATCCCCAAAGCGAGCGTTAAACTCGATAACCTTAGGCCCTTGCTCCGTCAAAATCAAGCCCGCATAAAGAATCCCAAGGTATGGACGTCCTTCTGCTATCATCCCATTAAGAACAGGCTTGATGATGGTGTCAACTGCCGTGTCCACCACACTTTGAGGAAGATGAGGAACTGGCGCATAAGCTCCCATACCACCTGTGTTTGGTCCCTTGTCACCGTCAAAGGCACGTTTGTGATCTTGGGCAGTCGGCATAATGTAGAACTTGTCACCATTGACAAAGGCAAAGAGAGAGAACTCCTCACCTGCCAAGAACTCCTCGATGACCACACGCGCACCTGAGTCACCAAACTTATTGTCTAAAAGCATGTCACGCGCCGCATCGACTGCTTGCTCAACAGTTTCTGCAACCACTACGCCTTTTCCTAGCGCTAAGCCATCTGCCTTCACCACAATTGGTGCGCCTTGCTTTTCGATATAGGCTTTAGCTTCTTCGAAATCTGAAAATGTGCCATAGGCTGCTGTTGGAACATCGTACTTGACCATGATGTCCTTGGCAAAGTCTTTTGACCATTCCAGCTCTGCGGCTAATTTTTTAGGACCAAAGGCTTTTAGTCCTACCTGTTCAAAATCATCGACAATACCTGCTGCTAAGGCATCATCTGGACCAATAAAGGTCCAAGAAATGTCATTTTCTTTGGCAAAGGCAATCAATTTAGAATGTTCGGAAATTCCGATATCAACCAAATCAAGACCATCCAAGGCCATACCATCATTTCCAGGAGCGACAAAAACCTGCTCGACACTGTCAGATTCTAATAATTTCTTTGCGATCGCATGCTCACGACCGCCAGACCCCACAACAAGTAACTTCACAGATGAAACCTCATTTCACGAATTTTATATACCGATTATACCAAAAACAATCGTCTATTTCCAATAAAATCTGGTAGTTATAAGGAGAATTGATAAAAGAGTTCGGTTCATAACAAAAAATCAACCAAGGCTTACGCTGGCTGATTTTCTAAAAATAATAGATTACCCATTAAAAGAAATGTGAACGTGATCATAGTGATTTTCTGTCACACTGCCACGATCTGGCATGAGATTCCAAGTGTTAGCTGGACCATAGATATTGTTCACTGGGGCATAAAATTGTTGCTCCCAAATAATATAAGAAATATTGGCAGAAGCCATATTATCAATAGCGTATTGAGCTACTTGATCGCCTAAATCTGACCCTACTGGTACCATGACATCAACAGCAAGACCTTGTCCGTGATCTTGAGGATCTCCTGCACGGTAGCCCCCGATATCACTGATTCCAAATTGATTAGCCACAGCTTGTTGGAAGCTAGCTGCCACAGGTTGAAGACCAGTACTATTGACCGCAACATTAGTTTGACTAGGCGTTGCCGCCTCACTTGTAACAGTTGTAACTTCTGATACTGGTTGAGCTTCTGAATGCACAACCTCTGAGCTAGCGACATATTCACTAGCAGGAGTTTGATTGACAATATCAGCTGTCAAGCTAGCAACCGTACTACTGTCTGAATTAACAGAAGTTGCTTCTTCGGAAGTTACTGCCTCAGAACTAGCCGTAGGAGAAGCGGGAGCAACCTCTGAGCTAGCGACATATTCACTAACAGGAGTTTGATTGACAATATCGGCTGTCAAGCTAGCAACCGTACTACTGTCTGAGGTAACAGAAGCTACTTCTTCGGAAGTTACTGCCTCAGAACTAGCCGTAATAGAAGCAGGAGCAATCTCTGAGCTGGCGACATATTCGCTAGCTGGAGTTTGATTGACAATATCAGCTATCAAGCTAGCAACTGTACTGCTATCAGAGTTAACAGAAGCTGATTCTTCGGAAGAAACCTGCTCAGAATTTGCAAGTGCTGTGGTCGCTGGTGCAGATGAAGCGACTGCTTGCTCTGAAACTGCTTCTGATATTGGTTTTAAATCAACAACTTGATCTTGCATCACTACTTGTTGACTAGCTAAATCAGCAGTGGCAACCACTTCATTTTGCAGTGGATTTTCTGTTGGAACTGAAATTTCAACAGAAGTGGCTTGATGATTTTGATCATAAACCGTTTTTAAGACAGTATTTGGAAAAATGAGATCCACATTGGCAATCTGATTAATTTGTGCGAGAACCGCTAAATCAATCTCCATCGCCTCAGCAATGCTACTCAGAGTATCCCCGTATTGAATCGTGTAGGTCACACTATTATTTTCTTCAATCAGATTTGCTTTAACTTCTTCTACAGTACGCGCTGTCCAGATGCCATCTTGCTCATCAGCTTTAGCATGACTAGCTGCAAATAGTGATAACGTCAGTGTTGAAGCAAGGACAATTTTTTTATTAATAAACATTTTTCTTCCCTTTCGTTCTCTCGATAGAAAATATCTTAACATAAATTTTGAGTAAAAAATGTCTATTTAAGGCTTCTTAAAGAAACTGTATCATAGATGTAACATTTTGATACACTTGTCATAAACTACTAATTAATAGTAATCCAAACAAAAAGAAGCTGGAAAATTCCAGCCTCTCATGATTCTATTTTTTAAATATCAGGTTTAATGACGGAAATGTCTTACGCCTGTAAAGATCATGGTCAAGCCATGTTTGTTAGCAGCATCGATAGAGTCTTGGTCACGCACAGAACCACCCGGTTGGATGATGGCTTTAATGCCTGCGGCTGCAATTTCTTCGATATTATCTGCAAATGGGAAGAAAGCATCTGAAGCAAGGACAGCTCCCTCAAGACGCTCCTTAGCCTGCTCAATAGCGATACGAACAGAGGCAACACGATTGGTTTGACCAGGGCCAACACCAAGTGTCATCTTGTCATTTGTGACAATAATACCATTTGATTTGACATATTTACAAGCTTTCCAAGCAAACTCAAGTGCAGCTTGTTCTTGTTCTGTTGGTTGACGGTCTGTCACCACTTGCCAATCAGATGGATCCTCTGCAATGACATCTTGGTTTTGTACCAAAAGACCTCCGACAACACCCGTGTACTCTTTTTCAATCTCACTCTCATCTTGCGCATCAAAAGCCAACTCAAGAAGACGGAGATTTTTCTTCTTATTGGTTAAAATAGCTAGCGCTTCTTCTGTATAGCTCGGTGCAATGATGATTTCTAAGAAAATCGGGTGCATCTTTTCAGCCGTCGCAGCATCTACTTCTCTGTTCAGCACAACTATGCCTCCGAAAATGGATACTGGATCAGCTTCATAAGCATAATCCCAAGCTGTCTCGATGTCATCGGCTTGACCGATGCCACATGGGTTCATGTGCTTGAGTGCCACAACCGTTGGACGGTCTTTAAAATCACGGATAATACGAATCGCCGCATCCGCATCACGGATGTTATTGAAAGAGAGTTCCTTACCGTTGCGCTGTTTAGCTGATGCAATCGAATAGTCCGTCGGAATCGCTGATTGGTAGAAGTCGGCATCTTGCTGCGGGTTTTCACCGTAGCGCATTGGTTGTTTGAGATCGTAAGTGATCGTCAATTTTTCAGGCTTGGTTTCACCAACTTGTGCTGTGAAATAGTCTGCAATCAAGGCATCGTAAGCTGCTGTATGACGGAAGACTTTTGCTGCTAGGCGTTGGCGCGTTTCATAAGTTGTTTCTCCATCTACTGACAATTCGTCAAGCACTACAGCATAGTCTGCTGGGTCAACAACAACGGTCACGCTAGCATGGTTTTTGGCAGCTGAACGTAGCATCGATGGTCCACCGATATCAATGTTTTCAACCGCATCGGCATAAGTCACATCTGGTTTGAGGATAGTTTCCTTGAAAGGATAGAGGTTAACCACCACCAAATCAATCAAGCCGATTTCATGGTCTTGAGTAGCCTGCAAGTGACTTTCTGTGTCACGACGCGCCAAAAGTCCACCATGGATTTTCGGATGAAGCGTCTTAACACGACCATCCATCATTTCAGGGAAGCCTGTCACATCGTCAATAGCGATAGTATCAACCCCTGCGTTATCAAGGGCAACCTTTGTCCCTCCAGTTGAGATAATCTCCCAACCAAGTTTTGTCAATTCTTGGGCAAAGTCAACAATGCCCGCCTTATCTGATACGCTAATCAGTGCGCGTTTAGTCATGTATTTTTCCTTTCTTTATCAAGGGAACAAATTAGGATCGTAAACCAATCTCTTTGTAAATTCGTTTAATTTGCTGAATAAATATATCCTCTCCTCTACCTTTTTCAATGATATCTTTCTGAGGAGTTGTAGACCAACGATAAATTTGTTCGATACTACCATAAGAACGCTTAAAAAGCTTAGCATATTTAATACAGTTCTGTTTTGTTGCCGCATCAGATAATATAATCTTTAACTCTTCATCAGTCCAAGATTTTCCTTTATTACTTATATCCAACCCTACATTATCTTTTTGAAAATCAACTAGTACAGATTCTATAAAATTAATTTTTTCTAAAAAAGTTAGTTCTTCAATATTCAAATTAAAAACTTTAAATAATTCTTTTTTGAAATCTGATTTTTTCATCATATCTCCTATTTATTTATACAAAACTCCTAAACCTCGTAAAACTTCTGGATAGAGCTGATACTCTGCTTCGTGAATACGAGCTTCAAAGCTTTCAATGGTGTCATCAGCCAAGCGTGGCACGCGTACTTGTTTGATGACTTTTCCTGTGTCAACACCGCTGTCCACCCAGTGGATAGTCACACCCGACTGGTCCACTCCAGCTTCCCAAGCATCTTCAATACCGTGAGCTCCTGGAAATTCAGGTAGGTAAGCTGGATGAATATTGATGATACGTCCCTCATAAGCTGCTAGCAAAGTAGGACCAACAATCTTCATATAACCTGCCAAGCAAACCAAGTCAATGTCATATTCTTCAAGTAACGCAACGATTGCCTCTTCGTAGGCGACTTTGTTGTTAAACTCCTTGAGTTCAAACGCATGGGCTGTCACACCGAGTTTTTCTGCACGCTCTAAGACATAAGCATCTCGGTGATCTGAAAAGACAAAGTCAACGGGAAATTGCTCTGCAATCACCTGGAAGTTTGAGCCATTGCCAGAAGCAAAAACTGCAATTTTTTTCATTACTTAATCACCACACTTGTGTCAGCTTTTTTCACGATGCGACCAAGTTCATAAACAGGCTCATCAAGCAAGGCTTTCACACGCTCAACCTTATCAGGACTGACTGCCAACATCAAACCAATACCCATATTAAAGATTTCAAACATCTCTTCATGTTTGATGCTACCATATTTCTCAATAGCTTTGAAAATTGGAAGAACAGGAACTTGATCTTCTTCAATTTCAGCCGCTAAATCATCGGCAAACATACGTGGAACATTTTCAATGAAACCACCGCCAGTGAGGTGGGCAATACCGTTAACTAACTCTTCCTTGATGAGTGGAAGCACTGCTTTCACATAGATGCGTGTTGGCTCAAGAAGAACGTCTTTCAACGGTTTCCCCTCAAGCTCTGGAAGGACCTCTTCACCCGTATAATCAGCAAAGACGCGACGAACAAGCGAATAGCCGTTTGAGTGAATCCCACTTGAAGCAAGTCCAAGAAGAACATCGCCCTCAGCAACCTTTGAACCATCAATGATTTGTGATTTTTCAGCCACACCTACAGCAAATCCAGCCAAATCATAGTCATCTTCGCCGTACATTCCAGGCATTTCAGCCGTTTCGCCACCGATTAAAGCAGCACCGGCTTGGACACAGCCTTCGGCAACTCCAGCCACTACTTGCTCTAGTTTTTCAGGGATATTTTTCCCAGTAGCAACATAGTCAAGGAAGTAAAGGGGTTCAGCACCTGCTGCAATGATGTCGTTGACACACATGGCCACACAGTCCTGACCAATAGTGTCGTGCTTATCATACTTGATGGCAAGCATGAGTTTAGTCCCAACACCGTCCGTTCCTGAAATAAGAACAGGCTCTTTAACACCTGTTTGGCTAAGGTCAAACATACCACCAAAGCCACCTAAAGCTCCCATAACCCCTGCACGCTCTGTACGAGCTACATGCTTTTTAATACGTTCAACAACTTCATAACCCGCTTCAACATCAACACCAGATTGGGTGTAAGCATTTTTATTTTCTGTCATTTTCTTTCCTTTCTTTGGAAATAGCAGAGCTGTCTTCTAACTTGATCTGCTTTTCTAACTCAATTCGAAGTCCATGATGTTGCCAGGCAGAAACACCTAAAATAACAGCTACCAACATTGGTAACCAAGCTTTTGAAAAGCCATGTTGAAACCAATTCCAGATGCCACTACCAAGACCAATCAACACCAAGACGATTTCAGCGAAGACGAAACGCTTCAGCCTTGAAAGAATTTTTATCACTACTATTTCTTCACATTTTCAATATAAAAGCTTGTCTTTTCCTCTAAACTTCGAAGGTACTCTTCTTCATAATCATAAAGAGGGGTAGGATAATTCCCATCAAAGTAAGCAACACAAAGCCCACCATTTGGTGCATCAGTTTCAAGACCAATTGAGTCCACTAAGCCTTCTAAAGAAAGGTAGGTTAAACTATCTGCACCAATAATCTCACAGACTTCATCAACCGTATGATTAGCAGAAATTAACTCTCGACGCGTTTGGATATCAATCCCATAAAAACAAGGGTATTTTAACTCAGGGCTACCAATGGCAACATGGACTTCCTTAGCCCCAGCATCACGAAGCAACTGAACAATGCGTCGGGAAGTGGTACCACGAACAATCGAGTCATCTATCATAACCACGCGCTTATCCTTCACCACACTAGAGACCGCTGATAACTTCATACGAACACCTTGCTCGCGCAACTCTTGTGTGGGTTGAATAAAAGTCCGCTGAGTGTATTGATTTTTAATCAAGCCCATTTCATTTGGTAAACCTGACTCTTCTGCAAACCCCATAGCAGCTGAAAGTGAGGAATTGGGAACCCCCACAACAATATCAGCTTCATGTTGAAATTCTTGAGCTAAACGACGCCCCATATTTTTACGAGCAGTATGGACATTTACCCCATGAATGACTGAGTCAGGACGAGCAAAGTAAACATACTCCATCGAACAGATAGCCAATTGTGTATCTGTGGTATAGGTGTCATAGTAAATCCCGCTATCATCAATAACAACAATCTCACCAGGTTCAACATCACGCACCCACTCTGCACCAACAACTTCAAAGGCACATGTTTCACTTGCAACAACCCAGGCACCATTTTTCATTTTCCCAATTGAAAGGGGACGAAAACCATTTGGATCTAAAGCGGCAACTAACTTATCCTCTAACATCAGAAGATAAGCAAAGCCCCCTTTTACAGTATTTAATGCTTCCTTGATTTTGCCCATAAAATCGGGATTGTGGCTACGTCTAATCAAGTGCATCAAAATTTCTGTATCTGATGAACTTGAAAAAATAGCACCACTTCGTTCCAACTCCGCTTTTAATGTCAAGGTATTGGTCAAGTTTCCGTTATGAGCCAAACCAATCTGCATATCTGTAAAATTAAACAAGAAAGGCTGGATGTTATCGATAGAAGCTGATCCAGCAGTAGCATAACGAACATGCCCAATTGCAGCTTGTCCTGTTAGCTTCTCTAAATCAGCAGTATTTTTAAAGACTTCTGATACTAAACCAGTGTCACGGTGGCGATGAAGTTGACCCTTGTCATTAGACAAGATGCCAGCTCCTTCTTGACCACGGTGTTGTAAACTATGAAGGCCAAAATACGTGACCTGAGCCGCTTGTGGATGTCCCCAAATCCCAAAAACTCCACATTCTTCATTAAGCGATTTTACTTCATATGTCATCATTCTTTTTCCTTTGCATTTCTTGCACTAGCAAAAATGCGTAAACCTGCAGCTAGGATAGCATCCCCAGCCTTTTATGTCATCTAGCTAGAGTAGGCAATTTTTTTGCCTAGCCCACTAGCTTATTTTCCTGTAAAGTAAGCAACAGCACTACGGAACAAATGCTGATCTTTATTTCCTGGGATATTTTGGAAAAGACCATCTTCGTAACGTTCTGAATGTCCCATCTTACCAATGATTTGACCGTTCTTGCTCGTGATCCCCTCAATCGCATGACTTGAACCATTTGGATTGTACTTAGAATCCATACTTGGTTGCCCTGCAAAGTCAACGTACTGGCTAAAGATTTGACCATTATCTCGTAGCTGTTCAAACTCTTGATCTGTTACCACAAACTTACCTTCCCCATGAGAAACTGGGATAGCATGGATATCGCCGACTTCCACACCAGCAAGCCACGGTGAGTTAGTGTTGGCAATTCGTGTTTCAACCATTTTTGCCACGTGCTGGTTAGCATCGTTATAAAAGAGGGTTGGTGATGTTTCAGTAGCATCTTCAAAGTTCCCGTATGGAAGCAAGCCTGACTTAACAAGAGCTTGGAAACCATTACAGATACCAATAATCAGCCCACCTTTTACAATAAAGCTGTCAATAGCAGCGCGAACTTTCTCATTGAGCAAGATATTAACAATAAACTTAGCCGAACCGTCAGGCTCATCTGCTGCAGAGAATCCACCTGCAAAGAAGAGGATATTGGCCTTTTCGATATTAGCAACCATTTCTTCGATGGATTGAGTAATCACCTCTTGGTTAAGTGTTCTAAATGGAACAAGATTAACCTTAGCGCCCTCTTGTTCAAAAGCTTTAGCCGAATCATATTCAGAGTTTGTTCCTGGAAAGACTGGGATATATACCACAGGTTCTGCTACAGAACTATTAGCTTTAATAACAGCATCTGAAACGACTTTAGGAACCTCTTTGAGTTCTTTGTCTTGTTCAAAAACTGTAGGATAAACTGACTCCAGACTACCCTCAAAAGCTGATGCTAAGTTCGAACCAGATAAAACTTGTCCATTCAAACTAATATCGTGATCCAGCGTTGTAAACCCAATCTTATCGACACCATCAATGTCGTCTGGACTCGTAAAGACAAAACCACCTAATTGCCCTTGTAAGACATGCTCTAGATCTGATACAGTCACTTCTGCACCAATGCGGTTACCAAAGCTCATCACTGCCAGACTTTCTAGAAGACCACCATATTTAATAGCTGAAGCTGCGGTGATACTATACTCCTCTTGCAAGGTTGAAAAGCTGATAAAGTTAGACTTAATCCGCTCAAAATCAATATCTGCTGCTAACTCCGCGCCTCTGATATAGTAAATATAATCTCCAACTGCTTTAAATTCTGGAGAAAGCACACGGTCTGCCTGACCTGTTGTCACACCGAATGCCACCAAGGTTGGAGGAACCGTTAACTCCTCAAATGTCCCCGACATGGAGTCCTTACCACCAATAGATGGCAGTCCCAGTTGAATTTGAGCTTCAATAGATCCCAAAAGAGCCGCAACAGGTTTTCCAAAACGCTCAGCTTCTTTATCCATACGTTCAAAATACTCTTGGTAAGAAAAACGTGCCTTAGACCATTCCGCACCAGTAGCAACTAAACGTGCTGTCGCTTCAATAACAGCGTAGGCTGCACCATGATAAGGAGACCAAGAGGCAATATAAGGATTATAACCCTGTGCCATAACAGAAACTGTATTAGTCACCCCAGTTTGTACTGGTAATTTTTGAACCGAACTCTCCGTTGGGGTAATTTGAAAACGTCCACCAAGAGGGTGATTGACAGTTGAACGTCCAACAGAGCTATCAAACATCGTCTGCAAGCCTTTTTGACTAGCATGATTAAGATCTGACAATACCTTAACAGCATCTTGTTCTAGAGTTTCTTTAGAGGTTGTCACCTGATAAGGTTGAGAGAGTCCACTATCAACAACACGCGCATCCACCTCTACACGAACACCATTAGTGTCAAGGAAAGAACGTTCAATATCAACAATTTTTTGACCATTCCAAGTCATCACAAGATTAGCCTTTTCAGTCACTTTTGCTACAACAACTGCTTGGATATTTTCTTTTTCAGACTCAGCGATAAATCGTTCAACATCCTTAGGAGCAACGACCACTGCCATGCGCTCTTGTGATTCAGAAATCGCAATCTCTGTTCCATTAAGCCCCGCATATTTAAGTGGCACTTGATTAAGGTCAATTTCAAGACCATCAGCTAACTCACCAATAGCCACACAGACACCGCCTGCTCCAAAATCGTTAGATTTTTTGATTAATTGGGTAACAGCTGGATTACGGAAAAGGCGTTGAATTTTACGCTCTTCAATAGCATTTCCTTTTTGGACTTCTGCCCCAGCAGTTTCAACCGATTGTACCGTTTGAACCTTAGACGAACCTGTAGCACCTCCGATACCATCTCGCCCTGTTTTACCTCCAAGTAAGATCACAACATCACCTGCTTCAGGTTTAAGACGACGCACATTATCTTTTGGTGCCGCCCCTACTACAGCTCCAAGCTCCATACGTTTGGCAACAAAACCTGGATGGAAATATTCACGAACATAAGTTGTCGCAAGGCCAATCTGGTTTCCATAAGATGAATAACCATGTGCTGCAGTTTTAGAAATCACCTGCTGAGGAAGTTTCCCTTGACGTGTCTCTGCAATCGTCTCTGTAATATCACCTGCTCCAGAAATACGCATTGCTTGGTAAACATAGGAACGACCTGACAAAGGATCACGAATCGCACCACCGATACAAGTAGCAGCGCCTCCGAAAGGTTCAATTTCTGTCGGATGGTTGTGGGTTTCATTTTTAAACATCAACAACCAAGGCTCTTTAACACCATTAACATCAACTTCAATTTCAACAGAACAAGCATTGATCTCATCAGATACTTCCATATCATCTAAACGCCCGTTAGCACGCTCATAGCGCCCAAAGATAGTAGCCATGTCCATTAAGGTTTGTGGCTTTTCAGTACGTCCTAACTCCTGACGCATTGCTATGTACTTATCATATGTTGCTTGCAATTGTTTTTCAAAAGCTGACGCTGAGAAGTCGATTTTCTTTAATTCCGTCTCAAAGGTCGTATGACGGCAATGGTCAGACCAGTAAGTGTCCAAAACTTTCAACTCTGTCTCAGTTGGCACACGCCCAATAGACTTAAAGTAATCTTGGATAAAGAGTAAATCGTCCACTTCCATAGCCAGACCTTCTTGAGCCTTATAAGCCTTAAAATCTTCTGCTGTATAAGTTTCAAAAATCTCTAAGTCAGGAATAGTTGTTGATGAGGCTGAGTAGCCTTCCAAAACCAAGGCTTTCTCCATATCCTTAAAACGTGAATCGACAGGGTTTAACAAATACTTTTTAATCGCCTCAAGCTCAGAGGATAAAATATCAGCATTAACCACATATAGTTGAGCTGTTTTGACTGTAACATCTTTAGCTCCTAGTAAGAAAAGCGCCTCTTGGCTACTCGCTGCACGTTGATCAAACTGACCGGGTAAAGCCTCAATCGCAAAAGACACTTGATGAAAAAGCTCTGCTACAGCATCGTCTGTTAAGATATTATCTGTCACAGGCTCAGAAAAAAGGTGTTGCTCAGCCTGTCCAAAAAGTTCTTCTTCTAAACCAAAAACATCATAAACCTGTACCAAACGCAGATGTTTCAAACTCGTTAACTGCAGGTTATGAATTAATTCTGCCAGTAAAGATTCTGCTTTAATCTGAAAATTATCCTTTTTCTCAACGAAAATACGTTTATCCATCTGGAACTCCCAAATCCTTCCTTATTTCAACTCTTGTAACTTTTCTAAAACGACAGTATAGACATCTGTGATGGAGCCAATATTACGACGAAAGACATCTTTATCCATATGATTGCCATCTGCATCCCAAAGGCGGCTCGTATCTGGAGATACTTCATCTGCTAAAATAATTTTGCCATCTGCCGTGCGTCCAAACTCCAATTTGTAATCAATCAAAGTCAAACCAATTTGAGCAAACAAGTCTGTCAAGACCGCATTGATTTTACGTGTTTCCTCTTTCAAGAAAGCCAGCTCATCAGCACTTGCAATTTCTAAAAAGGCAACATGCTCATCATTGATAAAAGGATCATCCAAATCATCATTTTTATAATAAAATTCCAAAATCGGTTGCTCAAGTTTGATGCCTTCATCTACACCAAAACGTTTTGAAAAGGAACCCGCTGTATAGTTGCGTAATACTACTTCTAGTGGAATAATCTCTACTTTTTGATTTAGTTGCTCTGTTTCGGACACTTGCTTTATGAAATGCGTCGCAATTCCTGCTGCATTTAAGTGTTCAAAAATCAACGATGAAATTTGGTTATTCAGCTTCCCTTTACCATCCACCGTCTCTTTTCTAGCACCATTAAGCATTGTAGCTTGATCTTTATACTGAGCCAAAATAATATTTTCATCTTCTGTTGCGAAAATATCCTTTGCTTTCCCCGAATAAATCAACTCTCTTGACATATTTTTGTTCGCCTTTCGTTTTTATCACCCTCATTCTAACATAAAGAATACACCTTTTCAATCAAATACCTAACATTTTAAAATAAATAAAATAAAAACGTTCGCTATATACGAACGTTTTTGCTATTCTTCTGTAAAAGCAGCTACGGATTTTGCTACCACATCTGTATCCAACATTTTTTTGATTTGCTTAATAGTATAGTAGATAGCTGTCGCATCACTTGAGCCATGTGCTTTAATGACAGGGGCCTTCAAGCCAAACAAGACTGCTCCACCAGCTGAACTATAATCCAATGACCCTTTCAAGCTATAAAGGTTATCTTTTAAGAAGAAGGCGCCAATCTTAGCCTTTAGACCACCTGATTGAATCGCTGACTTCAGCTGCCCCATAATTGATAAAGCTGTTCCCTCGATAGATTTCAAGACGGCATTTCCTGTAAACCCATCTGTCACCACAACATCTGCGACACCATTTAATAATTCACGCGCTTCCACATTGCCAACAAAGTTTAGGCTCTCATCTGCTGATAACAACTCATAAACTTCCTTACGAAGCGGATCTCCTTTACTACTTTCCGTACCATTGTTTAAAAGACCAATACGTGGTGAAGAGATACCACGGACATGCTTGGCATAAAAAGAGCCTAAGATCGCATATTGGTGCAGATGTTTAGCTGTATTTTCCGCATTAGCACCAAGGTCTAACATATCAAACCCATTGCCATCTCCAGTTGGCAAGGTAGATAACAGACCTGGGCGATCCACTCCCTTAATCCGTCCTACCACAAAAAGCCCAGCCGCCAAAAGTGCGCCTGTATTTCCAGCTGATAAAACCGCATGAGCTTGACCATCTTTGACACTTTTAGCTGCCAAGACCATTGAAGCATTTTTCTTACGGCGAATCGCCTTTGCTGGCTCATCATCAGAGTTAATCTTCTCATCTGTATGGATGATGCTAACACGTTCTGTCGCTGTTAGATACTGCTTAATTTTTGCCTCATCACCATAAAGCTGAATTTCAATATCCTTAAACTCAGCAATCGCACGATTGACCCCCTCCACAATCGCTTGAGGAGCGTGGTCACCTCCCATAGCATCCACTGCAATGATTTTCATATCAAACTTCCTTACTTAATGAACTAATAGCTTTATTATAGCACGATTTCAGCTTTTTTCCTATTATTGAAAATATCAGAGCAAAACAAATATGTAGCGTTACAATAGATGTGAGACTTCTAGAAGTCAAAAAAGAAGATTCCCTGATATGATAAGAGTACCACCACTCATCAAAAAAGGAATCTTCTCATGACTAGTATATCACAAAATCTTCGCTA
>NZ_JBRUDG010000015.1:0-41328 GCF_053203725.1 Streptococcus porcorum
CAGGAACTTTGAAAACTTTAAAAAACGGATTTTGATTGCCTTGAACATAAAGAAAGAGAGAACGAATTTCGTCCTCTCTAGGTGTTAGCTTTTCATCTACCCACTACAGTTGACAAAGAGCCTTTTTTTTAACGTTTAGCCATAGTGACAAAAGTAAACTTGTCTGGTCGGTAAGTGATGGTTCCATATTGGAAAACTTGACCATTTGAAAGATAGGTTAGACTAGTGACCACAGCCACCATGTCATAATCTCCCAAATCCATATGTTCTTTTTCTTCATTTGTTGCATATCGAAATGAGATTTCACGTCTTGAATGGGTGATTTTAAGATGTAATTCTTCTTCTAAATATTGGTAGATGGAAGTCTCTGCAATCTCTTTATTAAGATAAGGGACAACACGACGGTCGAAGTAGGAGAGTTCATATTCTAGGCGCTCGCCGTCAATTTTTCGACTTCTGGAAACACGATAAAAGTCAACGCTGTCATCAACTTTAAAGGTATCCATCAATACTTGCTCACCTTGTACAATATAAAGGCTGGTAAGTTGTGTCTCAATTGTGTGATTGGCATCACGGTTGAGTTCACCTGAGGTTTTGATCTCAGCTAGATAATTATTTTTAGTTCGACCATGCTCGAGGACAATGGAGTTACGCCCTCTCATTTTTTGGATATAGCCATCGAGTTCTAAAAGAGAGAGAGCTTTTCGTATGGTATCTTTTGAAAAGCCATACTGTGTCATCAACTCATTTTCACTCGGTAATTCTTGATTAGCTTTTAACTCGCCTGAATCAATTTTATTTTTGATATTTTGATAGACCTCTTTGTATTTACTCATAATATAGGTGCTTTCTCTAAAGTTTCCTTACTAGTTTACCATATTTTTGAGAAATGAAACAAAAAAATCATCTAACTTTTCTAAAAAATAAAAGAAAACCGTAAAAATAAAAAGTTTTACGTAAAAGTTCTTGACAAATGCAATCGCTTGCGTTAAAATAATACTTGTAAATGAGATGAAAGGAAGGAATCATATGGCAAAGCGTTCAAGTGGTGTCTTGATGCACATTACTTCATTACCTGGTAACTTTGGAATAGGGACTTTTGGTAAAGAAGCTTACGAATTTGTAGATTTCCTTAAAGAAACAAATCAAACTTATTGGCAGTTGTTGCCCCTAACCACAACAAGCTATGGTGACTCACCTTATCAGTCATTCTCAGCTGTTGCTGGAAATACAAATCTGATTGATTTTGATCTTCTTGAAAAAGAAGGGTTCTTAACCAAAGCAGATTATGAAACGATTAAGTTTACAGATGATGAAGAAACTATTGATTACGCTTTATTGTTTGAGACCCGCCGTCCTATCTTAGAAAAAGCTGTTAAAGCTTTTCTAGCAGATGCTGATCAAAAAGCTATTCTGACCACATTTGAAAAAGAAAATGTTTCATGGTTGGGAGATTATGCTGAGTTTATGGCGATTAAAGAGTCTTTCAACAATCAGTCGCTTCAAGAGTGGCCAGAAAAAGCTATTGCAAGACGTGAGGAAAAAGCTTTAGCCGATTACCGTGAGAAACTAGCTGAAGTGATTGATTATCATAAAGTCACACAATATTTCTTCTTTAAGCAATGGGCAGAGTTAAAAGACTATGCTAATAAAAATGCTATCCAAATCATCGGAGATATGCCAATTTATGTTTCAGCAGATAGTGTTGAGATGTGGACCAAACCTGAATTATTTAAGGTTGATGAAAAAGGTCACCCTAAATATGTTGCAGGTGTTCCAGCAGATGAATTTTCTGATGTCGGGCAATACTGGGGAAATCCAATCTATGACTGGAAAAAACACAAAGAAACAGGATATGCTTGGTGGATTTACCGCATTACAGAGAGCTTTAAGATTTATGATGTTTTGCGTATTGACCACTTCAAAGGATTTTCTGATTTTTGGCAAGTAGATGCCAAAGAAGATACTGCTAAAAACGGCAGTTGGCAACCAGGTCCAGGTTACGATCTTTTTGAAGCTATTAAAAAAGAACTTGGTGAACTTCCAATTATTGCAGAAAACCTAGGTTATATTGATGAGAAAGCAGAGAAACTTCTTGAAGACACAGCTTTTCCAGGTATGAAAATCTTAGAATTTGGTTTCTTTGATGTCACTGGTGAAAGTCTAGACCTTCCACACAACTATACATCAGATGCTGTTGCTTACACAGGAACGCATGACAATGAGGTCGTTAATGGTTGGTATGACAATTTAACACCGGAGCAGCAAGCTTACGCTGATGCTTACATGCATCGTGATAGTGATGAACCCATCACACAGGCAATGCTTCGTACACTTTATGCTTCAGTGGCAGATACCGCGATTGCTTGCATGCAAGATATTTTAGACCTTTCTGCCGAAAGTCGTATGAATGTGCCAAATACAGTTGGGCAAAACTGGAAGTGGCGCATGAAAAAAGAAGATTTAACCGCAGAGAAAAAAGCTTACTTAAAAACAATTACAGAACTATATCAACGAGGGAATAATTAACATGGCTAATTTTACAACTTTTGCAGAAACAAACACGAACAAAAAACTTGCAGAACTCACAAATGAAGAAATCTATCTTCAATTATTGAACTATGTCAAAGCTGAAGCAGCGACAAAACCAAAAAACACTGGGAAACGTAAAGTTTACTATATCTCAGCTGAGTTTCTTATTGGTAAACTCTTGTCAAACAACTTGATTAACTTGGGTGTTTACAAAGATATTCAAGCGGAATTAGCAGCTGCTGGAAAATCTTTAGCACAAGTTGAAGATGTTGAACCAGAACCATCTCTTGGTAATGGTGGTCTTGGACGTTTGGCATCATGTTTTGTGGACTCTATGTCAACACTTGGTATTAACGGTGAAGGTGTTGGTCTTAACTACCACTGTGGTCTTTTCCGTCAAGTCTTTAAAGACAACCAACAAGATGCAGAACCAAACTTCTGGATTGAAAATGATTCTTGGTTGATTCCTACAGATATCAGCTATGACGTGCCATTTAAAAACTTCACGTTGAAATCTAAGTTAGATCGTCTTGATATTCTTGGTTATAAAAAAGAAACTAAGAACTACCTTAACTTGTTTGACATCGAGTCTGTCAACTATGACTTGATTACAGATGGCATCTCATTTGACAAGACAGACATCAAAGAAAACTTGACTCTCTTCTTGTACCCAGATGATTCAGATAAAAATGGTGAATTGCTTCGTATCTACCAACAATATTTCATGGTATCAAACGCCGCACAACTCTTGATTGATGAAGCGATTGAGCGTGGGTCAAACTTACATGACTTAGCAGACTATGCTTATGTTCAAATTAACGATACGCACCCATCAATGGTTATTCCTGAGTTGATCCGTCTCTTGACTGAAAAACATGGTATTGATTTCGCAGAAGCAGTAGCGATTGTTAAAAACATGACAGGCTACACTAACCACACCATCTTGGCAGAAGCACTTGAGAAATGGCCACTTGAATTCTTAGAAGAAGTAGTCCCACACCTAGTTGGTATTATTAAAGAGTTGGATGCCCTTGTCGCACAAGAAGTTCCAGATGTTGCCCTTCATATTATCGATGAGTCTGGTCGTGTTCACATGGCTCACATGGATATCCACTTCTCAAACTCAGTCAACGGCGTTGCGGCTCTTCACACAGAAATTTTGAAAAACTCTGAGTTGAAAGGCTTCTACGAACTTTACCCAGAAAAATTCAACAACAAAACAAACGGTATCACCTTCCGTCGTTGGTTGGAATTTGCCAACCAAGACCTTGCAGACTATATTAAGGAATTGATTGGCGATGAGTACTTGACAGATGCAACTAAACTTGAGAAATTACTTGCCTTTGCAGATGACAAGGAAGTTCATGCTAAATTGGCTGAAATCAAACACAACAACAAATTGGCTCTTAAACGTTACCTGAAAGACAACAAGGGAATTGAGTTGGACGAAAACTCTATCATTGATACACAAATCAAACGTTTCCACGAGTACAAACGCCAACAAATGAATGCCTTGTATGTGATTCACAAATATCTTGAAATCAAAAACGGCAACCTTCCAAAACGTAAAATCACTGTTATCTTCGGTGGTAAGGCGGCCCCAGCTTATGTGATTGCCCAAGACATTATTCACTTGATTCTCTGCTTGTCTGAATTGATCAATAACGATCCAGAAGTCAGCAAGTACCTCAACGTTCATTTGGTAGAAAACTACAACGTAACGGTTGCAGAAAAACTTATCCCTGCGACAGATATCTCTGAGCAAATCTCACTAGCTTCTAAAGAAGCATCAGGTACTGGTAACATGAAATTTATGTTGAACGGTGCTTTGACACTAGGTACTATGGACGGTGCTAACGTTGAGATTGCAGAATTAGCAGGCATGGATAACATCTACACATTTGGTAAAGATTCTGATACCATTATCGACTTGTACGACAAGGCTGGCTATGTTTCTGCAGACTACTACAATGGTGATGCCAACATCAAACGTGCGGTTGACTTTATCGTCAGCGACGAAGTGAAAGCACTTGGTAATGAAGAACGTCTTGGTCGCTTGCACCATGAATTGATTTCTAAAGACTGGTTCATGACCTTGATTGACTTGGCGGAGTACATTGAAGTCAAAGAGCAAGTCTTTGCAGACTACGAAGATCAAGATTCATGGAATAAGAAAGTTGTTCACAATATTGCTAAAGCAGGATTCTTCTCATCTGACCGTACAATCGAGCAGTATAACGAAGATATCTGGCACAGTAAATAATTTAAATTGAACAGAAAGGGGTCGTCATGAAATTATTAACAGTCAATGTTCATGCTTGGCTAGAGGATAATCAAGAAGAAAAATTAAATACACTGGCACAGGCAATTGCTGAAAATGATTATGACGTCATTGCCCTCCAAGAAGTCAATCAACTCATGAGCGCGAAACTAGTGACTCATGAGTTGAGAGACGATAATTATGGTCTCATCTTATTAGAAAAATTACGCCATTTAGTCGGTGAGAAATACTCTTATTATTGGAGTAATTCTCATATCGGCTATGATAAATATGATGAAGGGATTGCATTTTTAACGAAGTTGCCAGTTTATGAGGTTGATCCTTTTTATTGCAGTCAGCATCAGAGTTTAGATTCTATTCTTTCAAGAAAGATATTAGGCCTAACAGTTGCTTATAAAGGACAACTTGTAGAATGTTATTCTTGTCACATTAATCTTCCCGATGGAGAAGGTGAAGATCAGTTGGAAAATATTCAAACCATCATCAATCGCACTCAAACAGACAATTTAAAAGTCTTTATGGGAGATTTTAATACAGATAGTATATCTAATCATTCTGCTTATGAAGCTATCATCAATCTAGGATTGATTGATACCTATGATTTGGCAGAAGAAAAAGATTCGGGTATTACAGTTGAAAAAGCGATTGACGGCTGGAGTGATCATGCAGAAGAAAAACGCCTAGATTATATCTTTTTAAATCAGACTAAAACGGTTTTATCAAGTCGTGTTATCTTTAATGGAAAGAATAAAGCCATTATTTCAGACCATTTTGGAGTGGAGATTCAATTAGAACTTTAATATTATTTATTCTAATGATATAATAATATAATAAAATATATCCTTAAAAGGAGAAGATGAATGAAAAAGTTATTAAGCTTTGAATTTTGGCAAAAATTCGGTAAAGCCTTAATGGTTGTTATCGCGGTTATGCCTGCAGCAGGTTTGATGGTTAGTATCGGGAACTCGCTTCCTCTTATCAATGCAGATTCAGAATTGCTTGCTCGTGTGGGGAATATTATTGCTCAAATCGGTTGGGGAATTATTGGGAACTTGCATTTGCTATTTGCACTAGCTATTGGTGGTAGTTGGGCAAAAGAGCGTGCAGGCGGTGCTTTTGCAGCAGGTTTGGCCTTTATCTTAATTAACCTTATCACAGGGAACTTCTTTGGTGTTACAGTAGATATGTTAGCTGATGCAGATGCCCATGTCAAAACTATTTTTGGGACTTCTATCCCTGTGTCAGGCTACTTTGTGAATATCCTTGGTCAACCAGCTCTTAACATGGGAGTGTTTGTAGGGATTATCGCAGGATTCCTTGGAGCGACTACTTATAATAAATACTACAATTTCCGTAAATTACCAGATGTCTTATCATTCTTTAACGGAAAACGTTTTGTACCATTTGTTGTCATCTATCGCTCAGTTATTGTAGCGCTTATCTTGGCTGTCTTTTGGCCAGTTGTTCAAACAGGTATCAACAGTTTTGGTAAATGGATTGCTAACTCACAAGATACAGCACCAATTTTGGCGCCATTTGTCTATGGTACATTAGAGCGTCTCCTTCTTCCATTTGGTCTACACCATATGCTTACCATCCCGATGAACTATACGTCACTTGGTGGTACGTATGAAATCCTTACAGGAGCTCAAAAAGGAACAGAAGTGTTTGGACAAGATCCACTTTGGTTGGCATGGATTACAGACCTTATCAGCCTTAAAGACGCTGGAGATATGAGCCAATATAAAGAGCTTCTTTCTACTGTTACCCCAGCACGCTTCAAAGTTGGTCAAATGATTGGGTCAAGTGGTATCCTCATGGGACTGACTTACGCTATGTATCGTAATGTTGATGAAGATAAAAAGCATAAATACAAAGGGATGTTTATCTCAACAGCACTTGCAGTATTCTTGACAGGGGTTACTGAGCCAATCGAGTTTATGTTCATGTTTGCAGCTGTTCCTCTTTATGTGGTTTATGCTCTTGTACAAGGTGCAGCCTTTGCTATGGCTGATGTTGTGGACCTTCGTGTACACTCATTTGGTAACATCGAGTTCTTGACACGTACACCAATGGCACTTAAAGCTGGTATTGGTATGGATGTGATCAACTTTATCTGGGTAACAGCACTATTTGCAGTTATCATGTACTTTATTGCAGACTTCATGATTAAGAAATTCAATCTTGCAACTGCAGGCCGTAATGGTAACTATGATGCTGATATGGCTGATGATAAGCCAGAAGGTGAAGTAGGAACAGCAGATGCTAATTCACAGGTTGTTCAAATTATTAATCTTCTTGGTGGACGTGAAAATATTTCTGATGTTGATGCCTGCATGACGCGTCTCCGTGTTTCTGTTAATAATGTAGCAGAAGTAGGTGATGAAGCTTCTTGGAAACAGGCTGGTGCAATGGGCTTAATCATCAAGGATAATGGTGTTCAAGCCGTTTATGGACCAAAAGCAGATATCTTGAAATCAGATATTCAGGATTTACTAGATTCAGGTGCAGTGATTCCTAAGACAGAAGTGAAAGCCGTTAAAGAAGAAGCGGTCGATACACAATTCAAAGGAATCACAGTAGATGTGGCGTCGGTTGCTGATGGCGATGTGATTGCTATTACAGACGTTAAAGATCCTGTTTTCTCACAAAAAATGATGGGAGATGGCTACGCAGTTGAACCAGAAAATGGAAATATCTATGCTCCAGTTTCAGGTCTTATTACGAGTGTCTTTCCAACAAAACATGCTGTCGGTCTTTTAACTGATGAAGGCTTGGAAGTTTTGGTACACGTTGGACTTGATACGGTAGCGCTAAATGGAGCTCCGTTCTCAGCTAAGGTGACAGATGGACAACGTGTTCAGGCTGGAGATCTTCTTCTAGTTGCTGATTTAGAAGCCATTAAATCAGCAGAGCGTGAAACAACAACAGTTGTTGCCTTTACCAATACAGCTGAAATTAAATCAGTTACTCTTCAAAACTTAGGCAAACAAACAGCTAAGACAGTTGTTGCCAAAGTTGAATTATAATCTCCAAAAAAATTCTGGAATCATTGATTCCAGAATTTTTTGTTGTATTAAGTATCATGCTTATTCTTGGTATGATGACCTTTTAGTATTGTTTGGAAAAGTCACGGTAAATCTGGTTTGGATAACGAAATTCTTATCACAGAAATAATTTGTTTAATAAAAGTAAAACTGCCTTTATGCTGATTTTATTAAAGAACCCAGAAAACTTGTTGTGACTAGAGCAGTCATCCTTTAATCAGTACTATAAGAGTTCGATGATACAAGAAATATTAAACTTTCATAAAAAATATCAATTTTCCTTCAAGTAGGACCTTATTTATGAGATTACTGAGAAAGATTCCCATTTCGAGAGCGTTAAAAATACCATCTGGCGTGATATCCAAATGGTATTTTTTATCTTTTATTTTTCAAATTCAGCCTTGCTTTTAACATCAAGGTACTCTTCAGCAACTTCTAAACTGAGAATATCCTGATAAGTTGGTAGAGTCAAATCATGACCATATTTATTTTTTAGGGCAGTTGTCACTAAGTGATAAGCAAGGTTAGCATTGCGAGATAGGATAGGACCGTGGAAATAGCTTCCAAAGACATTTTTATAGTGAACACCTTCAGAACCATCTTCTTTATTATTACCGTTGCCATAAACAACTTTTCCAAGGGGTTTCTCATCATCGGATAAGAAGGTACGTCCTTGATGGTTTTCAAAGCCGTAGTAGGTTTCATCGAATTCTTCATTGTAGATTTTGATATCCCCAATGTAGCGATTGTTGTTTTGATTAAGTGTATAGTGTCCCATGACACCGATACCATCAATTTTTTCACCATTAGCCTGAATGTAATATTGCCCCAATAATTGAAAACCACCACAAATAGCAAGAATAACTTTGTCTTTATCAATGAATTCTGCAATGGCTTCTTTTTTAGAGGGTAAATCTTTAGCAACGATGGCTTGTTCATAATCTTGTCCACCACCAAAAAAGACAAGATCATAGTCATCAGCCTTGAAAGGATCCTCAAGAGAGACAATATCTACCGTAACTCGTGCTCCTAGTTTTTCTGCAACATATTTGAGCATGAGGATGTTACCATTATCTCCATAAGTGTTCATTAAGTTTCCATAAAGGTGAGCAATTGAGAGATCAAATTGATAGTCTTTTGAGTGAGGGGATTGTAGAGAAGTATAAACCATTAGTTCATCTCCTTTCCAACAGCATGCTTGTTAGCCAATAGCTCTCTAAATTCAAGCATGGCTGTGTAGGTTGCTAGGATATAAGCATGTTGAGTATCTTGTTGCTCAATAAAATTCATAATATCTTCTAGCTTTTCTGCTTGAGTGATGGCCTGTTCGGGATAGCCTGTTACTCGTAAGCGACGTGCAATTTCTGAATGGCGTACCCCACCAGCAAAAATATGAGGAATATCCATATCTAAAATCGTTTCAAAGTTGGCATCCCAAATCCAGCTCGTATCAATACCATCAGCATAGTTGGCATTCAGCAAGACCGACAAACTAAATGGATGAGGTGCTAATTTAATCATATCTAGGGCTTGACTAGCTCCAACTGGATTTTTAATCAACACTAAGGTACAATCTTTATCCCCAATTTTAAAGGTTTCTTGGCGACCAAAGACAGCACGACTCTTGTCAAATCCAGCTTTAATTTGATCAGGTGAGACACCGAAGAATTCTGCGACGGAAACAGCTGCAAGAGCATTATAGATGTTGTAAAGTCCGCCAACATTGATTTTATAGTCTTGTCCATCAATCACAAACTCAGAACTGGTATTGGTAATCTTGGTTAAATGTGTCAAAGCGTAGTCCAGTTGAGGACGCTCAAAACCACAATGCTCACAAATATAATCACCTAGATTGGCATAGGTATTAAGACGATAGGTGAGGATATGTTGGCAGCGTGGACATAAGATTCCTTCTGTGTTATAGTGAGCAAGTTGAGGCTGCCCTTTTTCAGTATCAAAACCATAGTACTGGACTGGGTTAATGACTTCTTTGGAGTTAAAAAGTGGGCTATCTCCATTAGCTAAAATCGTAGCTTCAGGGGCATTTTGAGCACCTTTTAAAATCATATCGTATGTGGTATAGATTTCTCCATAACGATCCATCTGATCTCTAAAAATATTGGTAAAAACAAAGAGACTAGGTGTAATGTATTGTGTGATTTTTGGGAGACTTGCCTCGTCAATTTCAAGGACAGCGATTTTTTTACCAGACTTAGCTTTTTTTGCTGTCAAAAAGGTTGACGTGATTCCTGTGATCATATTAGCTCCACTAGGATTTGTCACCACCTCACCAAATGCCTCTTTTAGAATTCCCACTGTAAGAGCGGTCGTTAAGGTTTTACCATTTGTTCCTGTTACCACCACGATCTCATAGTCCTTGGCAATATGATTTAAAATATGATTGTCAAACTGAAGAGCAATTTTACCAGGTAAAGTTGATCCTCTTCCAAGTTTACTTAAAATAAAATGTGCTGATTTTCCAGCTGCTATTCCTAAAAATGTTTTTATTGTCATAGCACCATTTTATCATAAAGTTTCAGGATAATAAAAGGAAAAATTCCTTTTAGTGTGTTATAATGAAACGTGTAGATTTTGGAATCATAATCTTATATAGAAAGGAGCGAGTTGTGCCATTATTTCAAATTGATGCAAGATTTTGGCAATCCCTGTTTGATACCCCTATGGGTATTGTAATCAATGTTATTGATATCTTATTAGTAGCTTGGCTCTTATATCGTTTTATAAAAGCTTTGGTTGGAACTAAAATTATGGCTCTGGTTCAAGGAGTTGTTTTGTTTGTTCTTTTAAAGTTTGTAGCAGATTTTGTAGGTTTTGTAACGATTTCATGGTTAATGAATCAGGTCATCACCTACGGTGTTATAGCAGGAGTTGTGATTTTTGCTCCTGAGATTCGTACCTTACTTGAAAAATTTGGTCGTACGACTCATATCTTCAACCCTAGAAATAATTTATCAGATGAAGAGCGTTTAATTGAACACTTTATGAAAGCTGTTAGTTACATGAGTCCAAGAAAAATAGGTGCTTTAGTTTCTATCGAACGCACTCAAACCTTACAAGAGTATATCTCAACAGGTATTAAACTAGATGCAAATGTTAGCAGTGAACTATTAATCAACATTTTTATTCCTAATACACCTTTGCATGATGGTGCAGTGATTATTAAGGGAAATAAAATTGCTTCGGCTTGCTCTTATTTGCCCTTGTCGGAGTCTTCAACGATTTCTAAGGAGTTTGGTACACGTCACCGGGCAGCTATTGGCTTGTCTGAGAACTCTGATGCTTTAACCTTCATTGTGTCAGAGGAGACAGGGGCCATTTCTTTGACTTATAAAGGCTATTTTAGACATGACTTGTCTAAAGAGGAATTTCAAGCCGCTTTGAGTGAAATCCTTATAAAAGATAGAAAAAGACCACCTTTACTATCTAGAGTTTTGGGAGGATCAAGACGTGTTAAATAAACTAAGAAGCCCAAGACTACTTTATGCGATTGTTTCGATCTTCTTTTCTTTGATTTTATTTTTTACAGCTTCTTATAATCAGTATAATCAAGCAGGTACCCAGATTAGTCGGGTAACAGAAACTTATACCCATACTTTGACAGAGGTCCCAATTGACATTAAGTATGACAGTGACCGCTATTTTATTAGTGGGTATTCCTATGAAACCAAGGTTTATTTAACATCGACTAATCGTGTAAAGTTGGATTCAGAGATTAATAGTGACACGAGAAAGTTTAAAGTTGTCGCTGATTTAAAAGATATTGAAACAGGTACTGTTAAGGTACCACTGCAGATTAAGGATTTGCCTGATGAAATGACTGCTACAGCAACACCTTCTAAAATAACAGTAACAGTTGGTAAAAAGAAATCTAAAACATTTTCTGTTGTTGGAGAAGTTTCAGATGATCAGATAGCGGAAGGATACGCTTTAAAGTCAATATCAACTGATATTAAAGAAGTGACGGTTACCAGTGATGAAGCAACGATTGATCAAATTGATCATGTGGTTGCTCGTATCGATAACCAATCACCTTTAAGTGAGAATTATTCAAAAAAAGTGACACTTCAAGCAGTTGCAGCTAATGGAACGATTCTACCGTCGATTATTGATCCTGCTAAAGCTAAGTTAAGTGTTGTTGTGGAAAAATTGACAAAAGAAGTTCCTGTCAGCTTAGATTTAACGGGGCAAATGGACAATAGTTTGTCGGATATTTATTATGAATTATCAACTCCAACGGTGACGATTTCAGCAAATCAAGATATTCTTGACCAGATTACAAGTATTCCAGCCACTTTAGATATTTCAGATGTCACGAAGGATACTGTGAAAAAAGTAAAGCTAGAAATGGAAAATGTTACCATTTCACCTAGTGAAATTGATGTTAAGTTAATCACTAAGAAGAAATAGTCTTAATAAGAATTTACGGAAGGAGGCGCATTTAGCGCTATCAATTATGGGAAAATATTTTGGAACAGATGGTGTACGTGGTGAGGCAAATGTTGAGCTGACACCAGAATTAGCATTTAAATTAGGTCGTTTTGGAGGCTATGTTTTAAGCCAACATGAAACAGAGCGTCCACGTGTTTTTGTTGCTAGAGATACTCGCATCTCTGGTGAAATGTTAGAATCTGCCTTGATTGCAGGTTTGCTTTCAGTTGGTATTGAGGTGTATAAGCTTGGTGTTTTAGCAACTCCTGGAGTTTCGTATCTTGTACGTACTGAAGGGGCTAGTGCTGGTGTGATGATTTCAGCCAGTCATAACCCTGCCTTAGATAATGGCATTAAATTTTTTGCAGGAGACGGCTTTAAATTAGATGATGCCTTGGAAGCAGAGATTGAAGAGTTGCTGGATGCAGAAGGTGATTCTCTTCCTCGTCCTAGTGCAGAAGGTTTAGGAACAGTCGTTGAATATCCAGAAGGGCTTCGTAAATATACCGCTTTCTTAGCTTCTACAGGAGTTGATTTAGATGGTATGAAAGTAGCGCTTGATACCGCCAATGGTGCTGCAAGTACAACTGCTCGTGATATTTTTTTGGATTTAAATGCTGATATTTCAGTTATTGGAGAGAAACCAAATGGTTTGAATATCAATGATGGTATAGGATCAACACATCCCGAAAAATTACAGGAAAAAGTCTTAGAATCAGGAGCTTCCATCGGATTAGCTTTTGATGGTGATAGTGATCGTCTCATTGCTGTTGATGAAAACGGCCAAATTGTAGACGGTGATCGCATTATGTTCATTATTGGGAAATATATGGCAAAACAAGGTGTTTTGGCCAAAAATACAATTGTGACAACAGTTATGTCAAATCTTGGCTTCCACAAAGCTTTGGATCGTGAAGGAATTGATAAAGCTGTAACAGCTGTTGGTGATCGCTACGTTGTCGAAGAAATGCGTCAAAAAGGCTACAATCTTGGTGGCGAGCAATCTGGACACGTTATTATTATGGATTACAACACAACTGGTGATGGTCAATTAACTGCTATTCAATTAACTAAGGTGATGAAAGAGACAGGAAAATCACTTTCTCAATTAGCATCAGAAGTTACTATTTATCCTCAAAAATTAGTTAATATCCGTGTTGAAAATAGTATGAAAGACAAAGCAATGGCTGTCCCTGCGATTGCTGAAATTATTGCTAAAATGGAAGAGGAGATGGCAGGAAACGGTCGTATCTTAGTGAGACCAAGTGGTACAGAACCTCTTTTACGTGTGATGGCAGAAGCTCCAACTGATGAAGCTGTTAACTATTATGTTGATACTATTGCTGATGTTGTGCGAAACGAAATCGGCATTTAACATTGAAGACTTGAGAATTTCTCAAGTTTTTTTGTGCCTTTTGGTTTGAAAAGCATCAGAAATCATGATAATATAGTAGGAAGAAGTTCATTATATAGAAGAGGTATAACTATGGCATTTGGTGATAATGGTCCACGCAAAAAGACAGCATTTGAAAAACTAACCCTAGTGGTTGTTGTTTTGATGGTAATCATTACTGTCGGTGGACTTGTCCTTGGGGCGCTTAGTGCATTGTAACAATGAAAAAAACGCTTACGAGCGTTTTTTATCTGTAAGAAAGAAAAGGTAAAATAATGAGTATGTTTTTAGATACAGCCAAAATTTCAGTTAAGGCTGGTCGTGGTGGCGATGGCATGGTGGCTTTTCGCCGTGAAAAGTATGTTCCCAATGGAGGCCCATGGGGAGGAGATGGAGGTCGCGGAGGTGATGTGATTTTTGTAGTAGATGAAGGATTACGCACCCTTATGGATTTCCGCTACAATCGCCACTTTAAAGCCCAGTCTGGTGAAAAGGGGATGACCAAAGGCATGCATGGTAAAGGAGCTGAAAATCTGATTGTACGCGTGCCGCAAGGAACAACTGTTCGTGATCATGTGACAGGAAAAGTGATTACAGACCTCGTTGAACATGGACAAGAGTTTGTGATTGCCCGTGGAGGTCGCGGAGGTCGTGGTAATATCCGTTTTGCAACTCCTAAAAATCCAGCACCTGAAATTGCTGAAAATGGTGAACCAGGTGAGGAGCGCGAATTACAGTTGGAGCTGAAAATTTTAGCGGATGTAGGGCTCGTTGGTTTCCCTTCTGTTGGTAAATCAACCCTCCTCAGTGTTGTTTCAGCTGCTAAACCAAAGATTGGGGCTTATCACTTCACAACCATTGTTCCTAATTTAGGGATGGTTCGTACCAAATCAGGTGAGAGTTTTGCTATGGCTGACCTACCAGGTTTGATTGAAGGGGCCAGTCAAGGAGTTGGTTTAGGGACACAATTTCTTCGTCATATTGAGCGAACAAGAGTCATTTTACATGTTATTGACATGTCTGCAAGTGAAGGGCGAGATCCTTATGAGGACTATCTGGCCATCAATAATGAGCTTGAGACCTATAATTTACGCTTGATGGAGCGTCCTCAAATTATTGTTGCCAATAAGATGGATATGCCAGAGGCGGAAGAAAATTTAGCGAAGTTTAAAGAAAAACTTGCAGCCAATTATGATGAGTTTGAAGAATTACCACTAATTTTCCCTATTTCAGGTATCTCTAAACGTGGATTAGATAATCTTTTAGATGCCACAGCAGAATTGTTGGATCAAACAGACGAATTTCTTCTTTATGATGAAACAGACATGGAAGAAGAAGTGTATTATGGCTTTAATGAAGAAACGAAACCATTTGAAATTTCGCGTGATGATGATGCCTCATGGGTGTTATCAGGTGAAAAACTTGAGAAACTCTTTATCATGACAAATATGGAACGTGATGAGTCTATTATGAAATTTGCCCGCCAACTGCGTGGTATGGGAGTTGATGAAGCTCTTCGTGAGCGTGGTGCCAAAGACGGTGACATTGTCCGTATTGGTAACTTTGAGTTTGAATTTGTAGATTAAAATCATAAAAGGAGTTTTTTATGGGAGATAAGCCGATATCGTTTAAAGATAAAGATGGCAATTTTGTTTCAGCAGCAGATGTTTGGAATGCTGAAAAACTAGAGGAACTCTTTAATACCCTTAATCCCAACCGACGTTTGCGTCTAGAAAGAGATAAGCAAAAAGAAACAGGTGATTAAGTTACTGAGATGCCTATCTAGGCCTCCCAGTATTTTTATATAAAAAATAGAGTGGTTTAACCACTCTATTTTAATTATGCATTTAAAACTTTATTTAAGAAATCTTGTAAACGTGGATGTTGTGGGTTATCAAAGATTTGTTCAGGTGTGCCATCTTCAATAAATTGTCCACCATCTGTAAAGATAACGCGATTGGCTACACGACGGGCAAATCCCATTTCGTGAGTTACAATCAACATGGTCATGCCTTGTTCAGCAAGATCTTTCATAACATTAAGAACATCTCCAACCATCTCAGGGTCTAGTGCTGAAGTAGGTTCGTCAAATAGCATGATGTCTGGGTTCATAGCTAAACTTCGCGCAATCGCTACACGTTGTTTTTGACCACCAGATAGGCTATCTGGATAAGCTTCTGCTTTATCAGCAAGGCCTACTTTTTCAAGTAATTCCATCCCGAGTTTTTCAGCCTCAGCTTTAGATTGTTTACCAAGTTCGATAGGAGCAAATGTAATATTATCTAGTACCGTCATATGTGGGAAAAGATTAAAGTGTTGGAACACCATCCCGATGTTTTCACGCGCTTTATCGACATTGGTTGAAGGATCAGATAACTCATAGCCATCAACAACAACTTTACCACTGGTAATGGTTTCAAGAAGGTTAAGGGTACGAAGGAAGGTAGATTTACCAGAACCTGAAGGTCCAATAATACAAACCACATCTCCTTCGTAAAATTTAGCATCGATACCCTTTAAGACTTCATTTTCTCCATAGGATTTATGTAAATCTTGTACATCAATTTTCAATTCTGCCATTATTTCACTCTCTTTTCTAAGCGTTTTGCTAGTCGTGTGAGAAGGGTAATGATTACAAGGTAGAGAACTGCCAAGATCGCATACATACGGAATGATTGGTAGTTACGTGCAATGATAATCTTACCTGTCTGGAATAACTCTACAAGACCAATCGCTGAGATAATAGTCGTATCTTTTAGTGAGATTACAAACTGGTTGATAAAGTTTGGAAGCATTAATTTAAAGGCTTGAGGAAGGATGACCTTACGCATTGTTGTATTGTAAGGAATACCTAAGCTTCGGCTAGCTTCCATTTGTCCAGATGGGACAGCCTCAATTCCTCCGCGGACAATCTCTGCAATATAGGCACCACCATTTAGAGTGAGGGCGATTGTCCCTGCAACAAAGTCATTAATTGGGCTTTGTTGTCCAGTAATCGATTCAAGTAAGTTTGGAATTCCCCAGAAGATGAAAGCTGCTACAATCATGAGTGGGATACCACGAACCACATCGACAAAAATTGCTGAAATAATACGGAGTGCTTTAACAGGGCTAACACTCATCATACCAAAGATGATTCCGACAATAAGTGCAAGGGCAAATGATACAAGCGCAAGGGCTACTGTAGTCCCGAGACCTGAAAGCAATTGTTTATAGTTATTTGAGAGGAGTCCCCAAATTGTTGTTTCATCAGCAGTTTTAGTACTTGTTGAACTTGAGCTATCTGCGAGATATTGGTTGAGAATCTCTTCGTACTGGCCACTAGCTTTAAGATTTGCAAGACCATTATTGAACATTTCAATCAATTCAGGATTTGATCCTTTTTTCACGGCAAAACCATATTCGCCTACAGGAGTTCCCTCAATAGGTGTTGCAAGGTCTTGTCCTTGTTTGATAGCGTATTTGATAATTGGTTCGTCATCCATGACAGCATCAACAGAACCAGCCTTCAGGCTATCATACATTGGTGATGCATCTGCAAAAGTCTTGATTTTATAACCATACTTGTCCTTGTTTTCCTCAAGGAAAGTTTGAGAGGCTGTTCCGTTTTTTACACCAACGGTTTTTCCGTTTAAATCTTCATAAGATTTGATGGAACTATTTTTCTTAACCCCAATAATCGCATTGGCAGTATAGTAAGGATCTGAGAAATCAAATGTCTCTTTACGTTCGTCTGTGATGGACATACCAGCGATCATACCATCAGCTTGACCAGATTGCACTGCGTTGACCGCAGCATCAAAGCCTGGATTACTAATATCTAGAGTAAATCCTTGATCTTTAGCAATAGCATTGATCAGGCTCATATCAATACCAGTGTATTTATTACTATCATCTTGGAACACAAATGGTGCAAATGAAGAATCACTGGCGATTTTATAAACGTCTTTAACTGGTGTAGCTTTTTGTCCGCTGGCAGTACTCGTTTCAGGAACAGCAGAAGTAGTTGTTTCTCCTGTCCATTGGCTAATGATCTCTTCTAATGTGCCATCTTCCTTCATTTGAGAGAGGGCTTCGTTGAACTCATCAACTAAGTACTCGTATTTACTTCCTTTTTTTACGGCAAAGGCAAAGCTACCTACTTTTTCACCATCCATATTAATAGCGTAGGCTTTTCCTTGCTTAATAGCGTACTGTACCACTGGTTCATCATCCATAGCGGCATCAATCGAACCAGAGTCAAGGCTATTGTTCATCAAATCACTTGTGTCAAATGTTTTGAGTGTATAGCCGTATTTATCTTTGTTTTCCTCAAGGAAAGATTGCGCAGCTGTTCCGTTTTTCACGCCGACAACTTTTCCTTTTAACTCTTCATAACTTGAGATTTTATTATCACTACGGGTGTAGATGACAACAGCTGTATCGTAATAAGTGTCTGAGAAAGTAAATACTTTCTTACGCGCCTCTGTGACAGTCGTACCAGCCATAAGTGCATCAGCTTGCCCTGATTGAACAGCGTTAACGGCTGCATCAAAGCCTGGGAAAGTCATATCGTAGTCCCAACCTTGCAGTTCGGCAACTTTTTTGATAATGTCTACATCAATTCCTTTGTAAACTTGGTCAGAATCTTTAAATTCGAATGGGGCATAAGCAGTATCTGAAACGATTTTAATGGTTTCAGCGCTAGCTTTTCCGCCAAACATAAAGAATACTGATAACATCGTTAGCATAAAAGCTGTAAGCTTTTTCTTCATGTTATTCTCCTTCTATATAAAAAATACTCTTCATTATATCAAAAAAAGGTATGGAATTCAAATCTCACACTCTATCATGTAACAAAACCTGACATGGATTTGTTAGGTTTTAGGTATTATTCACTTATTTTTATCGGCAGTAAAAGAGGAGGAGATAGCTCGAAAATGTTGGTCTAAATCAAAGATAAGATCAGATGTGGCAAATTCTTTTAGCCGATTTAGGTAGCAATCTATCTCTTTGATATTGATTTTTTCTCTAAGGTAGAGGCTTTCAAGGTTGAAGAAATCAATCCAAATTTTCTCATGCATGGTATCTGAAGATAAGAGTGGTCGAAGGGTTGAGATAAAGTATTCTAAGTGGAAAAAATCACGTTGATCAAGGAAGTGGTGAATCAACCTAAGAAGTGTATCGTGAAAGAGGCGGTGGTAGGTAAAATCTTTCAAATAGATTTGTCCTATTTCATATTTTAACAAGCCTAAAATAGATACTTCATAATATTTCGACTTGTTTTTGTGAGCAACAGAAGACATGTGACAACTCAAAAGAATATTAAGCTTAATTAAGTTCAGTAGTTTTTTGGAAATATTTACTATGTAATCCTAGGCGAGGATAGGTATGCAGAACTATTTCATTATCTTTGTGTTATTGATTTATTTGTTTATTGTAGTGTTCTTGATACTGTGATTTCATATTATATTCTCCTAGAACTTCAAATACTTGCAATGCTTGTTTCATCTTCTTTATGCCATTCTGATCCTTCTTTTTAAATTCAAAATATCCACATGTATATAAGAAGACGGTCTGTTCATAATAGTTCAATTCATTGTTTAATAACTTTTCAAT
This sequence comes from Streptococcus porcorum, assembly GCF_053203725.1. NCBI lineage: Bacteria > Bacillati > Bacillota > Bacilli > Lactobacillales > Streptococcaceae > Streptococcus > Streptococcus porcorum. Next base: position 19,301 of record NZ_JBRUDG010000015.1, read on the forward strand.
CTTTTTGATTAGAAAAGTACAATTTTGAAATTCTCCTTTATCAATACTAACAACAAGGCAATTAATTGCTAATTGTGTAACAAGTCGTTTATTTGTCTTGTTTAATGTTGAGTAGATATAATGTTTTAACATTTCTTTTGTTAATAAAAATGCAGAGTTATATTGAATGGTTCGTATACAATTAGCTAGTAATATAATCTCATAATACCCCCAATCTTCAACTTTGAATAGATAGTCAGTCAATTCTTCTAAGTCTGCCTCAGATGGTGAAATATTATTATCTAATGTATAGATTATTGATTTTACCATGGTTTGTTCTAATGCATTGAGATGATAAAATGTTGAATCAGAGAGTAAATCTTTTAGGTTATTAACATTTTGCAGTAAGTATTCTTTCCGGATATACTGTACTAGATTACCAAAAGATATTGTTTGAGCGTATTCGGTATCGTGAAGAATAAGAAACTCCTCCAAAGAGACGTGTAATTTATCTAATATATTGATGAGTCTAATACAAGATATTTCAGATTCTCCTCGTTCGAATCTGGAAATTTGCGATTTAGAGAGATGTTCATCTGCAATGGAACATAAGCTTATTTGTTTACTTTTACGTACTTTTCTAAGTGTTTGACCAAGTTCAGATTTCATAATTCCCACTTTCACAACAAAAATTTTAATATTTTTTATTTATTATACAATAAATAAAAATGAAAGTGAGTAATAATATGAAAAGATATCAAAATTTATACCAATCCTAATAATAATCATGGATATTATTAGGATTGCTGGTAGATAAAACGCTTAGGTGGACACCTAAAAGTATTTTGAGAAAATATTTATTCTTATACAAATTCAATTTTTACAACAGAAGTAAATTTCTATGGGCTTGATAGAGAAAAATATTTCAAAAAAAATAGGATATGATAAGGAGTTTTATATGAGTCTTGCATTAATTTTATCACTGTTAACAATTTTTATTTGTATTGTGAAATCTAATAAGAAATAAGCAAAAATAGTTCATGATATCTTTGCGAGGTACTTAGAAGGTATTCAAGGAAAGTCATAACTTGAAAACAGCAAAGGTTGAGCGACAGAGCTCAACCTTTTTTTACTGATGTGGTAAAATAGAAGAAAGTAAGTATGAAGGATAGAGAAAATGATAGATAGAAGAGATGACAATACTTTTAAATTAGTATCAAAATATGCCCCATCAGGTGATCAGCCTCAGGCGATAAAAACCTTGGTGGAAAATATTGAGGGGGGGGAAAAGGCTCAAATCTTACTAGGTGCAACTGGTACAGGTAAAACCTACACCATGAGTCAAGTGATTGCACAGGTAAATAAACCGACGCTTGTTATCGCTCACAATAAAACGCTTGCTGGTCAGCTCTATAGTGAATTTAAAGAGTTTTTTCCAGAAAATGCTGTAGAGTATTTTGTGTCTTATTATGACTATTATCAGCCAGAAGCCTATGTACCATCAAGTGATACCTATATTGAAAAGGATAGCTCTGTGAATGATGAGATTGATAAATTGCGCCACTCAGCCACATCAGCTCTTTTAGAGCGCAATGATGTTATTGTTGTGGCATCTGTCTCTTGTATTTATGGTTTAGGGTCACCTAAAGAATATTCAGATAGTGTGGTTAGTCTCCGTCCTGGGCTTGATATTTCTAGAGATCAGTTATTAAATGACTTGGTTGATATTCAATTTGAGCGGAATGATATTGACTTTCAGCGTGGGCGTTTTCGTGTGCGCGGAGATGTGGTTGAAATTTTTCCAGCTTCTCGAGATGAGCATGCTTTCCGCGTTGAATTTTTTGGCGATGAAATTGATCGTATTTGTGAGATTGAATCACTGACAGGACAAGTTTTGGGAGAGGTGGATCATCTTGCGATTTTCCCTGCGACCCACTTTGTGACCAATGACGAGCATATGGAAACTGCAATTGCTAAAATTCAAACTGAACTTGAGGAGCAGTTGAAGTTATTTGAAAAAGAAGGAAAGCTTCTGGAAGCTCAACGCCTTAAACAACGAACAGATTATGACATCGAGATGTTACGTGAGATGGGCTATACTAATGGGGTTGAAAATTATTCTCGTCATATGGATGGGCGAAGTGAGGGGGAGCCTCCCTATACTCTACTTGATTTTTTCCCAGAAGATTTTCTTATTATGATTGACGAGAGTCATATGACTATGGGGCAAATCAAAGGAATGTATAATGGGGACCGCTCTCGTAAGGAAATGTTGGTTAACTATGGTTTTCGTTTGCCATCAGCGCTAGATAATAGACCGCTACGTCGAGAAGAGTTTGAAAGTCATGTTCATCAGATTGTCTATGTATCTGCAACCCCTGGTGACTATGAGATGGAACAAACCGATACCATTATTGAGCAGATTATTCGCCCAACAGGTTTGTTGGACCCAGAGGTTGAGGTTCGTCCTACTATGGGACAAATGGATGACTTGTTAGGTGAAATTAATGAGCGTGTCGCAAAAGGAGAGCGTACATTTATCACTACCTTGACTAAAAAGATGGCGGAAGACCTGACAGATTATCTCAAAGAGATGGGAGTCAAGGTTAAATATATGCATTCGGACATCAAAACCTTGGAGCGAACAGAAATTATCCGTGATTTACGTCTTGGGATATTTGATGTTCTTATCGGGATTAACCTTTTACGTGAAGGAATTGATGTGCCAGAGGTTAGCTTGGTTGCCATCTTAGATGCTGACAAGGAAGGCTTTTTGCGTAATGAACGTGGTCTTATTCAGACGATTGGTCGTGCAGCACGTAACGCTCAAGGCCATGTGATTATGTATGCAGATAAAGTAACGGACTCTATGCAAAAAGCTATGGATGAAACAGCTCGTCGTCGAGAACTTCAGATGGCTTACAATGAAAAACATGGTATTGTACCACAGACCATTAAAAAAGAAATTCGTGACCTCATCAGCGTGACGAAAGCAGTAACTCCTGACCATGAGGAAACTGTGGACTTTGATGCTCTTAATAAAGAAGAGCGTAAAGCTATGATTAAGAAATTAGAAGGTCAGATGCAAGAAGCAGCCGAACTTCTTGATTTTGAGTTGGCAGCACAGATTCGTGACATGATGCTAGAGTTAAAAGGGATGGGATGACAAGTTTTCAAAAACACTAATAATAGAAAAAACCGTTTAGAACTTTTGTTCTAGACGGTTTCTTTAGTTTCAACTTGTGCTTGAGCTTCTTTGCCTTGATCAAGCAGGGCATTGATGATTTTTTTGTCTCTCAGTTTGACAGAATCATTGATAGTTTCAGCTGATTGAACAATAGCAGTTTCTAATTCATGACGTTTTTGACGACCTTGTTCAATTGCTGCGATGATGCCATTGTTTTGCTCTACTAGACTTTCAGCTAACTTGGTCACTGACTGAATTGAAACAGTTGGATTTTGAGCAGAACGCTCCATCATTGGAATAGCTTCTTTAGATGTATCTGCTAGCATTTGAAGTGCTGCGTTATTGGCATTAACAATAGCATCTGCTGTGATACTAGATTTTAGACTTTGTTGCATGATGCCTAATTGTGCGATGGAGAGTTTCATAGTTGGAATCGTGTTGCGACGTAACATCCCGAGGCGTTGTTTCATGTCAGAGGATACTTTGACGAGATTACGCATCTGCGGGGTGGTGGTCCATGCGACATAAAGACGGCTCATATACTCAGTATGCTGTTGTTCAAGTGTATTGGCCACTTCGGTGAGACGTGCTAGCTTTTCTGTTTGGACTTGGTAGTCAACAGAAGTGGTTGGTAGAGTTTGAAGGTGGCTTTGTAAGTCTTTGGCACGTTTTGCTGTTTCTTGACTGGAAGATTCGATAAAAGCAATAACACCAACTAAGTTTTCGATAGACTTAGTATTGTTTTCGATTAAGAGTTCAGCTGAGACGATGTTACGAGACAGAGTTTCCTCTTGTTTGACGACGCTTGCCGCCATAGAGTCCATTTTTTGTTCAATATTTTGTGAATCAAAATAAAATTCTTGCAGACTGTTTTTGCTTTGTTTAAAAAGTTTTTGGAAGAAATTTGGTTTTTTCTCTAATTCAGCTGTTGTGGAAATATCTTTATATTTTGCAACGAATCCATTTAATTCTCGGTTAGTATTTGCCAAGAGCTCATCGACTTGAGGGATTTGGATCTTTTTTTGTTCTGATAAGATGTGGTTGACTGTCGCATTGACTTCCTCAACAGCTTCCTTACCGAAGTCCAGCAGTGCATTTTGATTAGTTACAAAATGATCAACGAGTTGAGGGGTCTTAGACTGGATAGCTGTTTGTTGCTCGTTGGAGAGTTGTGCTAAAAATGAAACCTTGTCACTTTCTGTTGCAGAGGTATGTTGAATAATTTCAGTTGTCTTATCACTTGTATTAAGGCTATTGTTGGCAATTTGGTCAATGTCAAAGTTAAAATCAGTCATTAGGCATCATATCCTTTCTCTTGTTTTTTCATCATCATACGAAGACTCACTTCAAAATCTTGCATATCAGCTTCATTAAATTGTTTGAGTGTGTCGTCAAGCTCTTGATCAAAGTTTTCTAAAGCTTGCTTGGCTAAGTTCAAACGCTCTTCTGCATTAAAATAGTCTTTTGGAGATTGCTTAATTTTTAAATAACCTTCCAAAATATCATTAAAACGATTCATATTGGCTTCGTGAATGGCTGTTAATTCTTCTTGATTGTGAAGATCCATTTTGGAAATTTTATTTTGGATTGCTACATGATCACTTTGAACATTTTGATAGGTCGCAAAAATTTCAGGAGCTAGAGAAAAAATTTGACTCTCGTATGGATCTGTCACGGGATTGTTGGGGGAGGAGTCGCTATTTTGCTCAAAGCTAGTAGCTTGATCTTGGAGTTGGTATTTCAAGTGTAGGGTATCTACTGCTTCTTGATAGGTATAATCGTCAAGGTATTTCTTCGTTTTATTTGTTAATCCTTCTAACTCACGAAGATCATTAGTCAGTTTAGCGGTAAGGTTACGGCTAGCCTTTGAATCCCCTTTTCCTTCTAAGAGGTGTTGCCGTTTTTCATATCCTGAATGAATCGTATAAATGAGTTCACGCAAGCGTTTGATTTCATCTCGTAATAAGAAAGCATGAATCTTGTCACGGTAAAAGAAGTAGGCAATGGCAAATCCGATAGGAATAACGATGTACCAATAAGTGACCAAGATACCAATCGCAAAAAAGAGCAGTAAGCATCCCCAACCATCGAGACGACTTTTCTTATAGTTTTTATACTTCTTTCCCATAACTTCTCCCTTATGTTCTCATTTGTATGGAAATATTATATCATAAAGGAAGAACTAAGGGATTAAAAAGTAGAAGGGGTGGTGAGTTTTTACATTTCCTATCTCTATTTGTTGAATATAAAAGTTTATTGTTTATATTTATTCAAAAAACACTTGACTTATGAATAAATATAAAATATAATGAATATATATTAAAAAAAGGAGATAACAAAATGAAGTGGAAAATAAAGACATTTTTAGTAGGATTGGGAATTTTAGCGGTGACGAGTTTGGCAGCTTGTAGTAAAAGTTCAACGGAAGATCTTTCTTTAAAAAACATCGAGGAAAAAGGAACGATTACAGTTGCTATGAACCCAGAGTTTGCTCCCTTTGAGTTTAAAACATTGGTCAATGGAAAAGATACTATTGTGGGAGCAGATGTAGAGTTAGCTAATGCTATTGGAGAGAAATTAGGTGTTAAAGTCAAGTTTTCATCAATGAGTTTTAATAATGTTTTGGCTAGCCTTCAGTCTGGAAAAGCAGATATTGCCATTTCAGGGATTTCGGCAACACCGGAACGTGCTAAAGTTTATGACTTTTCAAAAACTTACTATGACTCCGTTAACAAAGTAATCATAAAAAAATCTGATTTGGAAAAATATACAGATGCAAGCTCTTTAAAAGACCAGTCTGTAGCGACTCAGAAAGGAACTATTCAAGAGACGATAGCTAAAGAGCAACTAGAGGGTGCTAAGGTAGTTTCTCTGGTTCAAAATGGCGAAATGATCAATGAATTGAAATCTGCCCAGGTTGAAGCTGTTGTTTTTGAAGAACCGATTGCCAAAGCTTATGTTGCTAAGAATGATGATTTAGTTATTGCTGATATTGATTTAACATCAGAGAAGTCAGATGCTTATGCCGTAGCTATGCCAAAAGGAAGTACAGCCCTAAAAGCTAAGATTGATGAGGTCATAACAGAGCTTGTAGATTCTGGGAAAATGGATCAACTTGTCCAAGAAGCCTATGATTTATCAACAAAATAAGATGAAAGGGTTTGGAGTCCTCACTCTCCAAGCCTTTTAAATTTCCAAAATACAGGAGTTTTGTATTTTGAAAAAAATAGTCAAAAAGATGGCAATATACTTGACTTTTTGAATAAATATAAGTAAAATGAATAAAGATTAATAAAGAAGAAAAGAGATAACCATGAAATTGAAAAAAATTGCTTTATTAGGTTTAGCTGCCCTTACAACGCTTACTCTAGTAGCTTGTGGCTCTTCATCTAAGGATAGTCAAGCTGCTATTAAAGAAAAAGGAAAGCTCGTTGTAGCGATTAGTCCAGACTATGCTCCCTTTGAGTTTCAGTCTTTAGTTAATGGAAAAAACAAGATTGTTGGTGCCGACGTTGAATTGGCACAAGATATCGCAGACGAACTTGGTGTTGAACTAGAGTTGTCATCAATGAGTTTTAATAACGTCTTGACAAGTTTGACTTCTGGTAAGGCTGATATTGCTATTTCAGGGCTTTCTTATACCAAAGAACGTGCAAAAGTTTATGATTTTTCTGATGTGTATTATGAAACAGAAAATGCCATTTTGGTTAGAAAATCAGAACTGGATAAGTACACGTCTTTAGATGATTTGGCTGGTAAAAAAGTTGCTGCTCTTAAGGGAGCGATCGAAGAAACTTTAGCTAAAGAGCAATTGACAGACTCTAATATTGTTGGTTTGACAGCGATGGGAGAAGCTATCAATGAGTTGAAATCAGGTCATGTTGATGCTGTTACCCTTGAAGCACCAGTTGCTGCAGGTTACATTGCTAAAAATGATGATATTGCTCTTGCAAAAGTAGCCCTTAAAGTTGAAGATGGAGATGCTAAAGCTATTGCTATGCCAAAAGGTAGCGATGAGTTGAAAAAAACCATCAATAAGGTTATTGAAAAGGTCAAATCAGAAGACAAGTATAAAACTTATATTGAAGAAGCTGCTAAGCTAACTGAAGCTGAGTAGTGATGAAACAGTTGGACGATGTTCAACTGTTTTTATTTATTTTGATGTCATACGATTTTATGCAAGAGTTTTGAAAAGTGATATAATAGACACATGTTTAAAAAACCAACATCTGTTTATGTACATATTCCTTTTTGTACGCAAATTTGTTTTTATTGTGATTTTTCAAAAGTATTTATCAAAAATCAACCTGTTGATGCCTATTTGGATGCCTTGTTAAAGGAGTTTGCTTCTTATGATATTAAGCATTTAAAAACTCTCTATATAGGTGGAGGAACACCAACAGCCATATCTGCTCAGCAATTAGACTATCTTTTGAAGGGCTTAACAAAGCATTTGGATTTGTCTCATTTGGAAGAGTTTACGATTGAGGCAAATCCAGGAGATTTGACAGACGATAAAATTGCTGTTTTGAAAAAATCAGCTGTTAATCGGATTTCACTTGGGGTTCAGACGTTTAATAACAAACACCTCAAGCGTATTGGACGCAGCCATAATGAAGAACAGATCTATACCACCATTTCAAGTTTAAAAGAAGCAGGGTTTCATAATATTTCGATTGATTTAATCTATGCTCTCCCAGGACAAACAATGGATGATGTCAAAGAAAATGTTCAAAAAGCTTTAGCTCTTGATATTCCACATTTAAGCTTGTATAGCTTGATTTTAGAAAACCATACCATTTTTATGAATAAAATGCGACGTGGCAGGTTAAATTTACCAAGTGAAGATAGTGAGGCGGAGATGTTTGAATATATCATATCCGAACTAGAAAAAAATGGTTTTGAACATTATGAAATTTCTAATTTTACAAAGCCAGGATTTGAGAGCCGTCACAACTTAATGTATTGGAATAATGCAGAATATTTTGGTTGTGGGGCAGGCGCTTCTGGTTATCTTGAAGGTGTTCGTTATAAAAATCATGGTCCTATTCGCCATTATCTAAATGCGGTTGAGGCGGGTGATGCGCGTGTGACAGAAGAACATCTGAGCCAAGTAGAGCAGATGGAAGAAGAAATTTTTCTTGGTTTGCGTAAAAAGTCAGGGTTCTCTATTCAAAGTTTTGAAGAAAAATTTGGACACAATTTTAGTCAGCGTTACGGTGTTGTTGTAGAGGAACTTTGTCAAAATGGTCTCTTGCAAATTGAAGGAGACAGGGTACGCATGACGAAAAAAGGGCTTTTTCTAGGGGATACTGTAGCAGAAAAATTTATAGTGGAGTAGTGAGATGGGAAAACGATTTTGTCAAGATTATCAAGTGACCTTTAATGATTGTGATGTGACAGGGCAGTTTAAGTTGCCACAGTTAGTTTCGCTTTTGTTGGAAGTCTCAGCTCAGCAGTCTAAAAATCTAGGTCTAGGTGATGAGGAGCTTTTTAAACGGTATAATTTGATTTGGATTGTGACCGATTATGACATGACCATAACACGTTTGCCAGCTCTATCAGAGCATCTTCGACTGGAAACAGAAGCTTTATCCTATAATAGGTTGTTTTGTTACCGTCGTTTCAGTATTTTTGATGAGGATCATCAAGAAATTGTTCAATTGATAGCAACTTTTGCCTTGATTGATTTTGATGAGCGCAAGTTACAAACAGTACCAGAAGATTTGATTAAGGTTTATGAGGCGACAAAAAGTAAAAAATTATTACGAGGCCCTAAGTACCACCCTATAGAAACACCTATGTGTCAACCTTATCAGGTATCTTATTTTGACTTGGATTTGAATGGACATGTGAATAATAGTAGGTATCTTGAGTGGCTATATGCTAACTTTGATTTAGACTTTCTGAGACAGCACTATCCTAAAAAGCTCCATTTACATTTTAATAAGGAAGTCTATTATGGTCAGACTGTTGAAAGTTGCTTAGTTTTGGACAATAACTTGAGTCAACATGAGATTAGAGTTGATGGACAAGTTCATGCACAAGCACAGATCGAATGGAAAGAACCTGACTAAGAAGTTAGACTGGGCTATTAAGCGAAGAGTTCAAACAGAGACTGGAGAAAACTTGCTGTTACAACTGATTGAACGCACACATCAGAGCACTCAATCTTTGTTTAGAAGCTTTTTGATTTGAACATTTGAAAACGCAATTTGATGAAGGAGAAATAATGACATATAAAGGGTATTTAATTGATCTAGATGGAACAATTTATAAAGGAAAAGACAGAATTCCAGAGGGAGAGGCTTTTGTTCATGAATTGCAAAAGCGTCAGATTCCTTATGTTTTTGTGACCAATAATACCACAAGAACACCTCAGATGGTACAAACGCTTTTATCTGAGCAATTTAATATTGATACCCCAATTGAAACCATCTACACCGCAACACTTGCGACCATTGATTATATGAACGATATGAATCGTGGAAAAACTGCCTATGTTATTGGGGAGACTGGACTTAAGACAGCAGTACAGGAGGCAGGATATCAAGAAGATACCGAGAATCCTGCTTATGTGGTGGTTGGGCTAGATACTGATTTGACCTATGAAAAGTTGGTAACCGCGACTTTAGCTATTCAAAAAGGAGCAGTTTTTATTGGAACAAATCCTGATCTGAATATCCCAACCGAGCGTGGGTTATTACCGGGTGCAGGAACTATTATTCATTTAATTGAAAAAGCTACCAGAGTAACTCCTGTTATCATTGGAAAGCCTGAAGCCATTATCATGAATAAATCTTTAGACCGTTTAGGTGTGAAACGAGAAGAGGCTATTGTAGTTGGCGATAACTATTTGACAGATATTACTGCAGGGATTAAAAATGACATTGCAACACTTTTGGTAACAACTGGATTTACTAAGGCAGAGGAAGTGGCAGACTTACCGATTCAACCGAATCATGTGTTATCAAGTTTAGCGGAGTGGCAGTTTGATGAAGACTAAACTGCAGCTTATTTCCAGCTTGCTTTGGCTCTTAGCTTGCTCGATTTTTTTAACAATATATGGTATTTGGCTCATCTATCCTTTAGAGGTAGATTGGCTTCAGTTAGTTGACGTGGTGTACTTAAGTAAGAAAACAATCTTGTATAATTTTAATCACCTAATGACTTACCTGACTAGTCCCTTTCATCAAACACTTGCCATGCCTGATTTTAGAAGTTCATCAGCCGGTTTAAGCCATTTTGCAGATGTGAAGAGTTTATTTCATCTGGTACAAGCTTTAGTGCTTCTTTTAGTGCTCCCAGCTTTGCTTTTTTTCAAACATCGTCGAAACGAACAAGATTTATGGCAATATCAGAAAATCTTTTTCATCATGCTATGTCTTCCTATTGTCTTTGGCCTATTGGGGGTTATTGTTGGTTTTGATCAATTTTTTACCCTCTTTCACTTACTCCTGTTTCCTAATGATGATACTTGGTTATTTCAACCTAGCCAAGATCCTGTGATTTGGATTTTACCACAAGCTCTTTTTTTACATGCTTTTCTTCTTTTTTTCTTCATTTACGAAGGGATTTTTCTCATACTTTATCTAAAATCTAAATCTTTTGAAAAAAGAATAAAAAATTGAAAACGCTTGCTCAAGAAAGGTGAAACGTGCTATAATAATGATAGATAAAAGTAGGGATGCTTCTTAACCAGAAAGGAGGCCTACCATGCTAAAAATTATGATAGCAGTTGCTATTTTACTAATTCTTGAAGGGCTTGGGTTGACTTATTTTAGGGGAGTTTTCGACACTATGAAGCGCTTCAAAGATGTGACAGGTGAACCTATTTCTCATCAGCTAGTGGATTGGCTGGGATTTGGTCATCTTCATTAAGAAGAGGCTGGGAATTAAGTCCAGCCTCACTTTTTAGGGTCCGTATTTTTACACCCAAAATCTGATTATTACAACTGATGTGAATAGAGTTTGCTTCGTTTCTACCATTAAACTGTCTTCTGGATAGTTTAAGCTGAAGGTGCGGAAGTGAGGGAAACTCTTTTTGACTAGTCAAGTTTTTTCACTCCCTTTGTTTTCAGAAAATAGATGTTTCTTTTAGAAAATTATGATAAAATAGAAAAAAGAAACAAAGAGGTGACAAGATGGAAAAAACATTTTTTATGATCAAACCAGATGGTGTCAAACGTGGCTTGATCGGAGAGGTATTGCATCGTATTGAACGTAGAGGATTTGTCATTGAAGAATTAGATATGCGGATGATCACACAAGACTTGTTGGAAGAACACTACTCAGAATTGGTGGATAAGCCTTTTTTCCCTAGTATTGCCGAGTTTATGATGAGTGGTCCAGTGGTTGCGGGAATTATCTCTGGTCCAGAAGTTGTGAAGTCTTGGCGTGAGATGCTAGGGGCAACCAATCCTCTAGAGGCACATCCTGGAACTATTCGTGGTGATTTTGCGACTGCACCAAATGGAGGTTCCATTCAAAATATCGCACATGGGTCAGATTCTCTAGCATCTGCAGAGCGTGAAATAGCGATTTGGTTTGAAAAATAAAGTAGCATGATGAGGGGGGAGCTTTTTTCCTGCCCTTTTTATGTTATAATAATACTATTGATAAAAATGTGACAAGGAAGAAAAATGGACATCAAAGAACTTAAACAACGTCAAGAGAAGATTCGTAACTTCTCTATTATTGCCCATATTGACCACGGAAAATCAACCTTAGCAGACCGTATTCTTGAGAAGACAGAGACTGTTTCAAGTCGTGAAATGCAAGCTCAACTCTTGGATAGTATGGATTTGGAACGTGAGCGTGGCATCACGATCAAACTAAATGCTATTGAGTTAAATTACACTGCTAAAGATGGAGAAACCTATATTTTTCACTTGATTGACACCCCTGGTCACGTGGATTTTACCTATGAAGTCTCTCGTTCTCTAGCGGCTTGTGAGGGAGCGATTTTAGTAGTCGATGCTGCTCAAGGAATTGAAGCACAGACTCTTGCTAATGTTTATTTAGCACTTGATAATGATTTAGAAATTCTACCTGTTATCAATAAAATTGACCTTCCAGCTGCAGATCCTGAGCGCGTGCGTACAGAGGTGGAAGATGTCATCGGACTCGATGCATCTGAAGCTGTTCTTGCATCAGCCAAAGCAGGTATTGGGATTGAGGAGATTCTTGAGCAGATTGTGGAGAAGGTACCAGCTCCTCAAGGAGATGTCGAAGCACCTCTTCAAGCGCTTATCTTTGACTCGGTTTATGATGCTTATCGTGGCGTTATTTTACAAGTACGTGTCGTCAATGGTATGGTTAAGCCAGGAGACAAGATTCAGATGATGTCAAATGGCAAAACATTTGATGTGACAGAAGTTGGTATTTTTACCCCTAAAGCAGTGGGGCGTGAGTATTTGGCAACGGGGGATGTTGGCTACATCGCAGCATCTATCAAGACAGTTGCAGATACCCGTGTCGGAGATACCGTCACTTTAGCAGATAACCCTGCGACAGAGGCTCTATCAGGCTATAAGCAAATGAATCCTATGGTTTTTGCAGGGCTTTATCCAATTGAGTCTAACAAGTATAATGATCTAAGGGAGGCTTTAGAAAAACTCCAACTGAACGATGCCAGTCTTCAATTTGAGCCAGAAACTTCTCAAGCTTTAGGATTTGGTTTTAGGTGTGGTTTCTTGGGATTATTGCACATGGATGTTATTCAAGAGCGCTTGGAACGTGAGTTTAATATTGATTTGATCATGACCGCACCATCTGTAGTTTACCATGTCAATACTACTGATGGTGAGATGCTAGAAGTTTCAAACCCGTCTGAGTTTCCTGACCCAACACGTATCAATTTCATTGAAGAGCCATATGTTAAAGCACAAATCATGGTACCGCAAGAATATGTTGGTGCGGTGATGGAGCTTGCTCAACGTAAACGTGGCGATTTTGAAACCATGGAATACATTGATGATAACCGTGTTAATGTCATTTATCAAATTCCACTGGCTGAGATTGTCTTTGATTTCTTTGACAAATTGAAATCATCAACACGTGGTTACGCAAGCTTTGACTATGAGATTTCAGAGTATCGTCGCTCACAATTAGTTAAAATGGATATCCTTCTTAATGGAGACAAGGTCGATGCTCTTAGCTTTATCGTCCATAAAGAGTTTGCTTACGAACGTGGAAAACTCATCGTTGATAAGCTCAAAAAAATCATTCCACGTCAGCAGTTTGAAGTGCCAATTCAAGCTGCAATTGGTCAAAAAATTGTGGCGCGTACAGATATCAAAGCGCTTCGTAAAAATGTCCTTGCCAAATGTTATGGGGGTGACGTTTCACGTAAACGTAAACTCCTTGAAAAACAAAAAGCTGGTAAAAAACGCATGAAAGCGATTGGTTCCGTTGAGGTGCCACAAGAAGCCTTCTTATCTGTTCTTTCAATGGATGAAGAGCAAAAATAGTCAAAAAGGAAGTGGAAAAGAACCTGACAAATTGAAAAGGAGTTCCTCTTACTTCCAAATCTATAGGTTCGGGTAACCTTTGAGGGTTGGACTGTAGAACACGACCCGAAGAGAGTTGCTTCGCAAAATTCTATCTCCGAGTTTTAACAACCCACTGGATGGTTCCCCCATCAACCACTAGGCTGAGATGTTGACACGAATTCTAAATAAAGAGGTTGGACTCAAAGTCCAACCTCTTTATTTATCTTAATCTTTTAGTTCTTGTTGTGTTTTGCTTGTTAGGATATCTTTATCAAAAGTAAGGACGATTGTGGCATCACCATTTTTACGCTTAATACCAGTTTGCCAGTAAGCTGTCTTTGTGTTCTCACCATCTATGATCATTTCGCTATAGCCATCTGGATTGCCAAGAGTTTTAACAGCATCTGCATAAGACAGATTATCAGCTAAAGCATTAAATTCTTTTAAACCGATTTTTGAGGTACGATTGTAAAGATAGCCTTGAATTTCTTTGTGAACGACTTTGTTTTTAGAAAAAGTAAGGGTAATCGTAGTGGATTTCTTTTCCCATGTCATAATTTCAGTTTCGATCCCATAAGAATCATCTTTTTCAGACTCTTTTGGTTCTCCAAGTAATTTTTTAACATCTTCAAGAGAGCTACCCTCAGGGTTTTCTGCCATCATATCGCCAACAGCGATTTGATCAAATAGTGCACGCCACTTAGTTTCTGCTTTGGTACTTTTATTGTTTTCTTCAACAGTTTTCGCATCGTCAGCATAGACCACGTTTGCCTGTGGCAATAAAACAGCTTCAACTGCAGGGTAAGTGGCTAATAAACCTAGTGCTAATAGACTATAAATTTTTTTCATGATAACTCCTTTTTCGTTCAATACTAGATTATTATAGCATGGATTTATGTCAATATTGTGTCATAAGAGTAACAATTTTAAAGGTGGGCAAGTTGCAAATCATATTTATACAAGATATAATGTTGCCTATGAAAAAAGAATTTCTTATCTCAGTGTTATTGTTTTTTATGCTAGCAATTTTATCGGCTTGTCAAAAACAATTATCAGAACCAAAACAACCCTATCATTTGACTGTAAAAGATAACTGGTCAAACGATTTGCAGACAATTTCTTGGAATGACGAGAAAAAATATTATGATATTTATTTCCTACATTCAAAAGATGGTGCCTCAAATCCTTTTGGTGAAAATGGGCAGGACTGGTATCATACAACAACAAGTGACTTTATCACCTATTCCCCTCAAACAAGTGCGATTTCGTCACAAGGCGGTCACAAGACTCAAGGATTTCGATCGGCTTGGACAGGATCTGTCATCACTAACAGTAAAGGTCTATTTAAAGATATTGCACCTAGCGGGAAAATAGCTTATATCTCAGGCTTGAAGAAGGACGATGGTAGTCAGAATATATGGGGACTTTGGTCGGAAGATGGCAAACGCTACTCGCATGTCTTAAATGGTGGTAAGCCTATTTTAACCACCTCACTGTCAGCTAATCATTCAGATTTTCGAGACCCCTATGTCATCTATTATAAAGATGAGTTATTGATGTATGTGGCAGAAGGTGATGTTATCGGGGTCTATCGCTCAAAAGATGGTCTTAACTGGTCAAAAGCTGATCCAAAAGGCCAAAGCAAGATTTTAGCTTCTACTTTTTTTAAAGGAAGAACATGGGATGGAAATGCACCTGTTGAGTGTCCAGTTATCAAAACCATGCAAACCTCTGATGGAAAAGAAAAGCAGATCCTCTTTTTTGGTGCCAAAGATGCCTCAAAAGGTGAAACTACAGGGACCTACTATACGGTAGGGCGTCTTGATGAGAATGGACTTTTTGTGGCAGAAACCAATACTAAACGCTTAGACTTAGGCTCAGATTATTATGGGGCTAATTTTTCTGGTAGTGAAACGTTAGATGAAGTCAGTGACGAGCTGGTTACAATGGGATGGATAGGCAACTGGAATTACTCTGCCAAAGGGATTCACAGCGATCAAGAAGCTAAGAGCGATTATATTGACCATTTGGGTACTTATAGTTTAGCAAGACAGCTAACATTAAATCCTGATCTTACCCTAACACAGACTGTGATTACCAATAAGACTACCCTTCAAAAAGTGTATAAAAATATTACAGTAAAAAATCCAATCTCCCAAGATCGCAAAGCTTTTGAAAATACTCGAAAAGATGGTACAAGGGCATATGGTTTAGTGGACTTAGCTCATCAGCTCTCTCGTCAAAGGTACCAGTTGATCGCTGAAACTCTGCCATCAGGTAAAGTTTATCTTGATATTTGGCAAGGAGGAGATTATATGAGGATGCAGATCGATATGGACAAAGAAATCCTACAAGTTAGTACACGAGCTGGTGAGTTGGATAATGGCTTAGAAGGACAAGTGTCGTCGAGCTATTATTATGATGGTCTTTTAGGTGATGGAGAGGGTTATCAAGTATCATTTGATAAAGCTCAGTGGAAGACCTTTAAAGTAGATATCTTTACAGATGATCGCGTTGTAGAATTTTTCTTTCCAGATGGTCAGTCCTATACTTTATCACGTTTTTCTAATCGAAATCATCAAGATGTCAAACTTTATACAACAAATGAGAGTCTTATACTGTCATTATTGGTGTTAAACTAATACTTGACAAATATATATATATATATATATATATATAATAGAAATTAGAAAAATTTTTAAGAAAGTATTGGAGATGAATATGCGTAAAAAAATGCGTAAGTCAAAGAAAAACTGGATTGTTGTCAGTGCGGCAGCTGCAAGTTTATTTGTAGCGGGAACGGCAACAGCAGCAGCTGATACAGTAGAATCAACAGCTCCAGCTACAACGGCTACCACAGATGCAACCACAACAGAATCAACTACCACTGATACTAGCTCAACAACAGTTTCAGAGGTAGCTACTTCTGAAGCAGGAGCGACAGCTGTTGCAGAATCAACAGTTGTTGCAGAATCAGCAACTTCAACAACAGCGACATCAGAAGCAGCTACTAGCGAAGTAGCCAGTGCTGTTAGTGAAGCAACAAGTACCGCTAGTGAAACAGCAGTAACAACAAGCACTGCAGCGACATCAGAAACAGCTACTAGTGAAGCGGCAACTTCAACAACAGCAACAAGCGAAGCAAGCTCAACAACTGCTACAACTTCAGAGTCAGTAGCGGCATCATACGGCTTAACAGATGAAGCTTATGCCATTGCAAAAGAAGCAGGTTTGGATTTAAACACTCTAACAGATGCTCAAAAAGTTGCTTTGAATAAAATTAAACGTAATCTGACAGCGGAAACAGGTTCTCAGATGACGTACAAGCAGTTTGAAGATATCGCTAATACTTTAATTGCGCAAGACGAACGTTATGCAATCCCTTACTTTAATGCTGCGGCTATTAAAAATATGGTAGCAGCGACAACCAAAGATGCTCAAACAGGTGAAGTTGCTGACTTAGATGTTTGGGATTCTTGGCCAGTTCAAGATATTAAAACAGGTGAAGTGGTCAATTGGAATGGCTACCAACTTGTTGTAGCAATGATGGGGATTCCAAATACAAATGATAATCACCTTTATCTTCTTTATAATAAATATGGAGATAATAACTTTGATAACTGGAAAAATGCAGGGGCTATTTTTGGCTACAACTCTACTGCATTACTTCAACAATGGTCAGGTTCAGCTGTGGTAAATAGTGATGGAAGTATCCAACTTTACTACACACATGTTGACACAAGTGATAATAATAGTAACAATCAGCAACTTGCAACGGCTACATTGAATCTATCATACGATGATACGGATGTTTATTTGGTTTCAGTTGAAAATGATACCGTACTTACTCCAGAAGGTGGAGATGGTTACTATTATCAAAGTTACAAGCAATGGCGCGAGACATTCACTGGTGCAGATAACATCGCTATGCGTGATCCACATGTGATTGAAGATGAGGACGGAAACCGTTACCTTATTTTTGAAGCAAGTACAGGAACTCAAAATTATCAGGGTGAGGACCAAATTTATAATTGGGCTAACTATGGTGGAGATGCAGCTTATAACGTTAAGAGTCTGTTTACTATTTTAGAAGATTCTGATATGTACGAACGTGCGAAGTTTTCTAATGCAGCAATTGGTATTTTGAAGTTATCAGGAACTGAAAAAAATCCAACCATTCAAGAATATTATACTCCACTTGTTAGCTCACCGATGGTTAGTGATGAAATTGAACGTCCAAATGTTGTGAAGCTAGGAGACAAATATTATTTATTTGCAGCTTCAAGATTAAACCACGGAAGCAACAACATTGCTTGGAATCTTGCTAACTCAGTTGTTGGTGATAATGTTGTGATGCTGGGTTATGTTTCAGATTCACTAACTTCAGGTTATACACCACTTAACAATTCTGGTATTGTTTTGACAGCTTCAGTACCTGCTGACTGGCGTACAGCAACTTATTCTTATTATGCTGTGCCAGTAGAAGGGTCATCAGATACGTTGCTAGTTACTGCCTACATGACTAACCGTAATGAGGTCGCAGGTAAAGGAAACAACTCAACTTGGGCACCAAGCTTCCTTATTCAAGTGTTACCTGATAATACAACACGTGTTCTAGCTAAGATGACAGAACAAGGTGACTGGATTTGGGATGAATCAAGTGAAACACAAAATACTGTAGGAACATTAGAAACATCCTTCCTTCCAGGTGAAGATGACGGTTATATTAATTGGGATTTGATCGGTGGTTATGGTCTAAAATCACACACACCTTACTATCCAACAACACCAGAACAACCTGTTACCCCAGAACAGCCAGTGACACCAGAGCAGCCTGTTACTCCAGAACAACCAGTGACACCTAGCGTACCATCTCAACCATCTAGTCCTAAAGGATCGGGTCACAACGATGGTTTCCCACCGCGTGCAACTCGTACACAATCAGCATCAGTTTTACCAAATACAGGTGAAGCAACTAACCCACTTCAAGCTTTAGGTTTAGTGATGATGTCTATCGTTGGGGCTTTTGGTGTATCAACTTACCGTAAAAAACACTAATTTTAGGGACAATCAACTAAAAAAATAGAAAAAGATTTAGTTCAGCATAGAACTAAATCTTTTTTTAGGATTGTTTACTCTTTTGAGCTACCTAATTTATGTGTATATTGTGAATAATGTGGGATTAAAGATTGAAATTCAGTTGATTCCATAATAAGTGTTAAGAAAGGTGTATGATCTCTTATTCGTTCTCTATTTTGAAAGGAAGGAGATAATTCTATTGATATTTTGAGGCGAAAATAGTTCTGATGATTGTTGGATGAATTGCTTTGTCTAAAACAATGATTAGGCTAGTCGAGTGCTTTGTTTATTATAAAAAATTATATTGAGACAATAAAAGTTTGTATTTTTTAATAGTGTGATAGGTATAGATAAAATGTTGTTAAACTGAATGTAAATCAATATGATTTACATATAAATATCTTATGGGTTAGCATTATTGAAATAAAAGTTAAAAAATGATATAATATTTGATAATTTTCAATAGATATTAAGCGAGGTTATCATTTTGAAATCAAAAAAATTTGATTGGTATGGTTTAAGACAACATTTTTCAATTCGTAAATATCATTTTGGAGCAGCTAGTGTTCTACTAGGAGCTAGCTTGATTATTGGTGGTCATCAGGCAAAGGCGGAGGAAGTTAAGACTGATACAAGTCAACAAATTGACCTTATCTTAGAGACTACTAATAGTTCAGATATTATACAGTCACCAGAAAATAGTTCTGAAATATCGGAGATAGAGAGTCAAAGTACAGTAGCAGCAAGTGAAATAAGTAGTCTTAGTACAACATTAGCAACATCTGAGAGTGACGCTATTTCTCAAATAAGCGAGAATGAATCCTCAAGTTACAAATCAGAGGGAGCTAATTTTACGTCTGAGACAGAGAGTAGCTCTAATACATCGCTTTCAAACTTTACAGCATCAGAAGCTGCTTCTCAAACAGAGCAAACAAGCGCATCAACATCAGAGGCAGCGACGAAGGAAGTAACCGTAACTGAGGCGACTACAACAGTAGCTAAGACATCAGAGCGAACAGCAAACATTCCTTATCGTGTTGTGTATACTGATGTTGAGACAGGGCAAGTCTTTCGACCAACGCAAGTGGCTTATGAAACTGTCCAAACGGATTCAGTAGTTGCTCAAAAAGAGATCACAGTGGTAGCAGATCGTATCCGAACAGGCTATCGCTTAGCTGATGGACAAAGTAGTACCCTAACAGCTACCATCGTGGAAAATCAAAAAAACATTCTATCCTTTAGTATTGTAAAAGATAATAAAAAGCAGACGGAGGTCAGAGCGCAAAACCAAGTCACTGCCCTTCGTAACGCTGGTGCATCAGATGCTATTAGTGGTGTCTTTGTCAAGGGTGATGAGACTCTTTATACTGGACAAGTTAGCGAAGATGAGTTAAGACTATCTGTATTGGGGATTGATGCGACTTATTCAAACTTAACGGTTCAGTTTGAAGTTTATGAAAATGGCGTTCAGGGTCAAGCCAAGTTGATTAAGCTGTCTGGTTACAATAATACGCAACCAACTTATAATACAACGACAAAAACGTACTCGCTTCCAATTGGTCAATTAATCTCAGGATCAAAAGTTGTCTTACCGATTTCGTTTAATGCAACTAATGGAACGACAGACCAAACAACAGCTACTGTAAAAATGACAGTTCTAGGCAGCGACGGTCAGGTTCTAGGTTCAGGAGAAAAAACGGTTGTCTGGAATGCCCTAAGTACAGCAACCGTAGAATCGACCTTAGCCCAAAACACATTAGGAATAGCGACAGATAATTCAGCTATCGTAGGGGTTAAAGATGTCGATACTGGTCAGGTTTTAATACGTTCAGCACGTTCTTATGTTATGGGGCTTGATCAAACGACAAAAGATGCGATCTCAGCCATTACTAGTCAGACAAGTAGTAGTATCAGTTCATCAGGTTCGCTTCCAACAGGAACTGTAGTCAGAGTTTACTTTGATAAGGATAATTTCGAAGCCTCAACCTATGGTAATAGTCGATTAACCGAAGGGACAAATCAGTCTGGTCGTATCATCAACATGGAAGAAGGTTATATTGAATACCCCATCTCTAATGCAGGTGTTCTTCATGAAATTGAGGCTGGGACAAAAGGTTTCTATCTATTTTATACTGGTAAGGATGACGTTGTTCCAGATACTGTCTTAGAGACTAAGGTGCTAAACACTCGCACTGGACAAGTTTACTCTACAACAACTTCTACTCATACCAATTCTTGGAGTTATGATAAGAGTTTGATACCAACAGGTGTGCTAAGTGTTCAGACAGGGATTGATACAGGCTACACTACAGACTATACAACAGGAACATTTACTGGTATCAATACCTCTGAAATTTATTATAATACAAGATTAAACTCAACAAATTGGGGGAATGGCTACCTAGCTGAATCCATGCCTAATATACCTGAAAAAGCCCTCGCTACCTATCAGGACACCAATTTCAATCGTCCATCAAAAGATTTGGGAATCATTAATATTGTTGATCAGTTGACGGTAGATGTTGCTAAACAAGTAGATGAAGATCAGGCGGATTACTTTACAAAATACAAAGTAACGGTTCAAGACATCGATGCCATGACCTATGCAGATAATCAAGAGGCTGTGATTTATTATGTTACTAAAGATGGTGTTCGAAAAGATTTAGGAACTTTAGGCTTGCTCGGTTCAAAGAGTGGTGCTACGGTAAATCCAATATTGATTGAAGACCAAGTAGAGACCGTTGGAATTGATTTTTTAACGACATCAGGTTCTTTCTATCAAAATGTAGAAATCATTATTGTCCAGCTTTCGGATAACACAGCCTATAATCCTCAAGATTTTGTGACCACTCATGATATTACGGATAAGAAGATTGACTCAGCTCAACCTAATGACTATCGCTATCTTGCTCACTTGATTGGTAGAGAGACTGCAACTGAAGATGCTAAAATCACATGGAAATCGTCTTATGCAGGCTATGTTCAAGAGGTCATCTCCTTAAAACCTAGACTGTACTATTATGGTAAAGATAGAAATAGTCTTTATGTTGCAGATAAGGCAACCTTTTATGGACGTATGTTACAAGAAACAGGGATGAAATCAGATATCCCTGTGAACGAAAATGCTTATGTGTATGTAGCCCTTCAATCAGCCTTGGAAGTTAGGCTCTTTGTCAACTGTAGTGGGTAGATGAAAAGCTAACACCTAGAGAGGACGAAATTCGTTCTCTCTTTCTTTATGTTCAAGGCAATCAAAATCCGTTTTTTAAAGTTTTCAAAGTTCCTGAAAC